>JAURFP010000070.1 GCA_030834275.1 Burkholderiales bacterium
AGATGGTTGATTCTTAAGAGGTAAGTGATGGTTAAAGCTGCAAATAATGGAGGCGTCGACAAATCCGGGAGTCCCAGGCTCGCAGACTTGTATCGATCGGAAGTCGTTCCTAGTTTGATGAAGGAGTTTGGGTATAAGTCGGTCATGGAGGTTCCGAGAATCACTAAGATCGTTCTGAATATGGGCGTTGGTGAAGCAGTAGCTGATAAAAAGGTCCTCGAAAATGCCGTGGGGGATATGACTCTGATAGCTGGGCAAAAGCCGGTTATTACAAAAGCCAAAAAGTCTATAGCGGGTTTTAAAATTAGAGATGGTTACCCAATTGGTTGCAAAGTAACACTCAGAAGCGTGCGAATGTACGAGTTTCTAGATCGCCTCATTAGTGTCGCTATTCCTAGAATTCGGGACTTCAGAGGAATACCAGCCAAGTCCTTCGATGGAAGAGGGAACTTTAATATGGGTGTGAAAGAGCAAATTATTTTCCCAGAGGTTGAGTACGACAAGATCGATGCTCTCAGGGGAATGAACGTTACTATCACAACGACTGCTAAGTCTGACAAGGAAGCGCGAGCGCTGTTAGCTGCTTTCCGTTTCCCATTCCGAAACTGAGGTCAATATGGCGAAGAAATCTATAGTTAACAGAGATTTGAAGAGGCGAAACTGCGTTGAGAAATTCGCGCAAAAGCGTCAAGCACTGATGGATGTAATAGCCAGTTCTGGTTCCTCTGATGAAGAGAAATTCTTGGCTAGACAGGGGTTGCAGAAGCTTCCTAGAAACGCTAGCCCGGTTAGGCTGCGACGTCGTTGTGCTTTGACAGGAAGACCTCGAGGGGTTTTTAGGAAATTTGGGTTGGCAAGAGGGAAGCTTAGAGAGATTGCCATGCGTGGGGAAGTCCCCGGAATTATAAAAGCGAGTTGGTAGGAGAACATTGTTATGAGTATGAGTGATCCAGTCGCTGATATGCTGACCAGAATAAGAAACGCTCAATTGGCTGAAAAAGCTTCGGTCTCGATGCCTATGAGTAAGTTGAAACACTCAATAGCGTTAGTGCTCAAAGACGAGGGCTATATTGAGGATGTGAGCGTCAACAGTGATGATGCGAAAAAGCCAATCCTGGAGCTTGGTTTGAAATATTACGCAGGCCGTCCCGTCATCGAAAAGATAGAGCGGGTTAGTAAGCCTGGGTTGAGAATTTACAAAGGCGTTCAGGATATTCCCACGGTGATGAATGGGCTTGGGGTAGCGATTGTGTCAACCTCCCAAGGTGTGATGACCGACCGCAGAGCAAGAAGCGCAGGTGTTGGTGGCGAGGTTCTTTGTTACGTAGCGTAACGAATTATTAGAAATTGAAATGATGTTGAATGTCTGGAGCTTGGATATATGTCACGAGTAGGTAAAAACCCCATAAGCATACCCAGTGGTACACAGGTCACTTTGAGTGGAAATAAGATCCAGGTGAAGGGATCACTTGGTGTATTGTCTAGGGATCTTAGTGATCAGGTGAAGGTATCTCAGGATGGTGAGGTTTTAAGGGTAGAGCCAGCGAATGAGTCGCAGGCCGCCAGAGCTCTGTTCGGAACCACTCGCGCCTTGATTGCAAACATGGTCACTGGTGTTAGCGCCGGTTTCGAGAAGAAGTTGACCTTGGTCGGAGTTGGTTATAGAGCTCAATCCCAGGGTGACAAGTTAAATCTCTCGTTAGGGTTTTCGCATCCCGTTGTGCATCAGCTTCCGGAAGGAGTGAAAGCTGAAACGCCTCAACAGACTGAAATTTTAATCAAAGGTATCGACAAGCAGATGGTTGGTCAGGTTGCTGCGGATGTTCGCAATTATCGCCCCCCTGAACCTTATAAGGGTAAAGGTGTTCGGTACGCGGATGAGAGAGTCGTTATTAAAGAAACGAAGAAAAAATAATTAAGAGATCTATATGACTGCAAAAAGAGATAACAGAGCGCGTAGGGCGAAGAAAACTAGGTATAAGTTGATCGACTCTGGCATCGAGAACAGGTTACAGGTTTACAAGACAAACTCTCACATATATGCCCAGATTCTAGACAGTGGCTCCAAAGTAATCGTTTCGGCATCTACGCTCGATGCGGATATTCGAAAAGGTCTTGGTAATGGCGGGAATGTAATCGCTGCTGCGAAGATTGGAAGTCAAATAGCTCTGAAGGCGAAAGAAAAAGGGCTGGAAAAGGTCGCTTTTGATCGATCAGGATTTAAGTATCACGGGCGTATCAAGGCATTAGCAGAGGCAGCTAGAGAAGCTGGCCTCAAGTTTTAGGGATTAATAGGTTATGGCAAGAGCACAAAAGCAAGCAGAGGATCGTGGTGACAATCTTCGAGAGAAGATGGTCTCAGTTAATCGTGTTACCAAAGTTGTTAAGGGCGGTCGAATTTTGGGTTTTGCCGCATTAACGGTGGTTGGTGATGGCGATGGCGGCATAGGAATGGGTAAAGGTAAGGCCAAAGAAGTTCCAGTAGCGATTCAAAAGGCGATGGAAGAGGCGCGTAAGAAACTTTTTAAAGTTTCTCTTAAGGGTGGAACGCTTCAGCATTCTGTGGTTGGCAGTCACGGCGCTGCTAAAGTTTTCATGCAGCCTGCCTCTGAGGGAACCGGAATTATCGCCGGAGGCCCAATGAGAGCTATTTTTGAAGTGATGGGTGTCACTAATATCCTCGCAAAGTGTATCGGCTCTACAAATCCCTACAACGTGGTGAGAGCGACGCTTAACGGTTTAGCGGCTATGAACTCTCCAGCTGAGATTGCGTTGAAGCGTGGAAAAAGTATTGAAGATATTTTGGGGTAATTGAAATGGCGTCAAACAAAAAAACAGGAATGAACTCCGTCACTGTCACGTTGGTGAAAAGCCCAATAGGAGCAAAAAAAGATCATCGTGAGACGGTTCGAGGGCTTGGTCTACGTAAAATTCGACACACCGTACAGCTAGAGGATACGCCTTCAGTGCGTGGGATGATAGATAAGGTGAGTTACCTCGTTAAGGTGGAGGGTTAACCAGTATGCGTTTAAACACTATTAGTCCTGCGAAGGGATCCAACCACACAAACACTAGAGTTGGTCGTGGAATCGGAAGCGGTAAGGGTAAGACTGCTGGAAGAGGCCATAAGGGTCAGCATGCTCGTTCCGGTGGTTACCATAAGGTTGGTTTCGAGGGCGGGCAAATGCCAATGGCGAGAAGGCTGCCAAAGAGAGGTTTTAAACCGCTGAAGTATGGGTCTGTAAAAGAAATCAGGCTCAGCGAGCTAAACCTTATCGACGGCGGCTTGGTTAGTTTAGAAAGCTTGAAGGCTGCCGGAATAGTGCCGCAATTCACAATTGGTGCAAAGGTGATCAAATCCGGGGCGCTTAATGAAGGTAAGAAGTTTCAAATCCAGGGTATTAAAGTAACAAAAGGAGCGCGAGCTGTAATTGAGGCGGCTGGCGGTCAAATCGAGGAATAAAAATTGGCTATAGCCCCTAACAAGAGCGGTTCAGGAAACAAGTATGGCGACTTGAAGCGCCGTCTTTTTTTCTTGCTGTTCGCACTTGTTGTCTACCGAATAGGCGCGCACATACCGGTGCCCGGGATTGACCCTGCTCAGCTAGAGCAGTTGTTTAACTCTCAACAGGGCGGAATCCTTGGGATGTTCAATATGTTCTCTGGAGGCGCTCTTCAGAGGTTTACAATTTTCGCCTTGGGGATCATGCCGTACATTTCAGCATCGATCATCATGCAGCTTATGACGGTGGTGGTCCCAACTCTTGAGCAACTGAAAAAAGAAGGCGAGTCTGGCAGAAAGAAGATCACTAAGTACACCAGGTACGGAACAGTATTGCTTGCTACATTTCAGGCCATTGGTATTTCTGTAGCTTTAGAATCTCAGGCAGGCCTTGTGATGGATCCTGGACTTGCATTCCGATTTACAACAGTGGTTACCCTAGTGACTGGGACAATGTTTCTGATGTGGCTCGGCGAGCAGATAACAGAGAGAGGTATCGGAAATGGTATTTCTCTTATTATATTTGCAGGTATAGCGGCTGGGCTTCCTAGCGCAATTGGTGGAACTTTAGAGTTGGTGAGAACGGGTTCGTTCTCAATACCGCTTGTCCTTATGTTGTTCGCTGGGGCTATTTTGATCACAGGATTTGTTGTCTTTGTAGAGAGAGGGCAGCGGAAGGTTCTAGTGAATTACGCGAAACGGCAAGTGGGCCGAAAAGTCTATGGCGGACAGAGTTCACATCTACCTCTTAAGCTGAATATGTCTGGCGTTATCCCACCGATCTTTGCGTCTAGCATAATCTTGTTCCCCGCCACAATTGCAGAGTTTCTCGGATCAAACGAGAGTATGTACTGGCTCAAGGACTTAGGTGGTTTGTTGCACCCAGGCCAAGTGCTCTACATGTTTGTTTATGCTGCGGCAATCATTTTCTTCTGCTTTTTTTATACGGCTTTGGTTTTCAATCCTAAAGAAACGGCTGAGAACTTGAAAAAAAGTGGCGCATTTGTTCCTGGTATCCGGCCGGGTGACCAAACCGCGAAGTACATTGAGAAGATAGTGATGAGACTTACTCTCGTTGGCGCGCTGTATGTGACGATCGTTTGCTTGATACCAGAAGCGTTGATTGTTAAATGGAATGTACCGTTTTATTTTGGTGGAACCAGCTTATTAATTATCGTTGTGGTCACCATGGATTTTATGCAGCAGGTTCAGGCTTATGCGATGTCAAATCAATATGAAAGCCTGATGAAAAAAGCTAATTTTAAGGGTGGGATGATCCCGTCCCGCTAAGGAGTTAAGAAATGAAAGTTAAGGCTTCAGTTAAGAAACTATGCAGGAATTGTAAGATTATCCGCCGCAACAATGTTGTCAGGGTAATTTGTACCGAACCTAGACATAAGCAGCGTCAAGGTTAACTTTTAATCCAAAATAATTTCAAAGAGAATTAAAGTATGGCTCGAATAGCAGGCGTTAATATTCCAGATCAAAAGCATACCTGGATATCTCTCACGTACATTTTTGGTATTGGTCGCACCAGAGCATATGAAATAT
>JAURFP010000071.1 GCA_030834275.1 Burkholderiales bacterium
CGGGCTCATAACCCGAAGGTCGTAGGTTCAAATCCTGCCCCCGCTACCATCGTTACTTGCACCCCCTCGGTTTCCGCCAGGGGGTGTTTTGTTTTAGGCTCTTCGCTTAGCTTCAATAACGCCGCCAACTCTCCGTATAGCTTTACCTGCAAGCTTCCCCCTTTAGGTACTAATCGCACTGCTTCTATCAGCTGCCTTATTGCACCATTAGCCTCAGCAATTGTTTCCGGAGCGTTCAAGGCCTCTATATAGTCGCAGAGAGACTTAATTGGCACTACAAGACACTTGAGGAGGCTTTTCACGTGAAGTGGCTGTTAGAGAATTTTGTGAGCTTTCAAATTAGGGTGAAAGGCTAGTTGAGTAAACACTCCTCTTGCGTGACAGGTTACCACTTAGTTGAGAGTCCAACTTTAGAAGAAGCCACACACATCATATTTAAGGCTAAAGATCTTTTTATGACTGTTTAGTCTGATAGTCATTCATAATCAATCTCGTTGTAATATTTAAAATAATTACCTATGCTGACTCAGTATTCCAGTAATTAAAACTAATTATTGCTGACTTTAATCGTCTTCAGAACAAGCTACGAATCCGATAAGGTAGTTGCCAATATACTTTTATTAAGGAATGTTAATATGAATAGGAAAGCCGCATTACCTTCACTTATATATTTGATCCTGTTTCCGCTGTTAGGGGCTTCGACAACTGTATATTCGCAGTCAGATGACGATGCTCTCGCCGTACTGGTACCCGGTGGAGGAACTTATAGCCGCTCAATAGACTCGAATTCCGCTCTTGCTCAGACATTTTTTGATCAAGGCTTGCGAATGGCATGGGGATTCTATTTCCCTGAATCAATCGCCTCTTATCAAGAAGCCTCACGGCTAGATCCTACAAACCCAATGCCTTATTGGGGTGTAGCACACGCCGCTGGCCCTAATCCCAATAGTAGGTATGTAAATTTGCCTGACGATCCTCAGGGAGCAGGGTTAGCAGCAATCAGAAAGGCACTTGAGCTATCAAGCAATGGTAGCCAGCTCGAGCAAGATCTAATCAATGCCACTTTCGTACTCTATAACCGCGATGCTATACCGGATGATAAAGAGCGAGATTTTGCCTTCTTGTCAGCGATGCGAGATCTTCACGCGAAATACCCAGACGACGCCGATATAGCGACGGTGTTCGGTGAGGCGTATATGAATACCACGCGGTGGGATTATTGGGAGTCTGACGGTTCAGCAAAACCAGGCGCGTTGGAGGGAAAGGCAGCGCTGGAAGCCGCCATGGCAATTGAGCCAAACCATCCCGGTGCTAATCATCTCTATATTCACTTGATGGAAGGTTCTGGGCAGCCCGAACTCGCAATGCCATCAGCTCAGAAGCTTGAGGCGACTCTGCCCATTTCGGGCCATATGGTTCACATGCCCGGACATATCTATCTCCGTGTAGGAGAATACGAAAAAGCGATTTTATCGAACGAAAGATCACAAATAGTCGATGATCAGTTTGCAGAAATATGGGGTGACACTAATTTCCCTATGATCGGAACCTACCCTCTCTCCCATAAAATCCACAAACCTCATGCCCTCGATTTTGTTCGTTACGCCAACATGCTTCAAGGGAACTATGAAGGTGCAAGCGCAGCAGCCATCCAAAATTCGGGTGCAGGTATAGGATCTTTGGGCGGCAACAATAAGAATTCAGCACATGTCTGGATAACGGATAAAGTGTTCGGCAGGTGGGATGAAATACACGCGAATAATGCGACGAATAAAGAGCTAGCCAATACGCCCTACTTGAAGGGCATGTGGGCCTACGTAATGGGCAGCGCTCACGCGGCCAAAGGACATATTGCGCCTGCAGAGGCTGAACTTGCTCTTTTACGAGAACAAATTACAGCGGAGGGTGTCAATGAATCTGGAGTTGGCCCAACTCCGGCAGACCATGTTCTAAGTCTTGCAATGCACGCATTATTTGGTGAGATCGAGGAGGCAAAAGGCAATTTTGACAATGCGATCATGCATTATGGTCACGCAGTCGATTATCAAGATAATCTTAGTTACACAGAGCCGCCAGACTGGTCGCAGTCAATCCGTTTATATCTTGGAGCCGCGTTATTAGCTTCGGATCGAGCGGAAGAAGCGGAAGAAGTCTATCGTAAAGATTTAGAGTGGAATCAGCGTAACGGTTGGGCGACATTTGGCTTATATCAATCGCTTGAATCGCAAGGTCGAGCCCAAGAAGCGGCGATTATTAAGCGTCAATTTGATGAGCTCTGGCGAAACAGCGATGTCCAGCTTGTAAAGTCAAGAATTTGAGCCTCGTTGATTTAAATTGCGACTTCCTATTCGGATGCTAACTAGATCTGAATAGGAAGAGCTTATGCACCGTAACTATGCGTTTAAGATAAATGAAGTCGCAATGACAAGGAGGTAGTTTGCTCGGTACAAACATCAGATTTCTAAGAGCGCGCTGGTTGGTTACTCTCGCTGCCCTCTTGCCAATTCTCTCTTCTTGTGGGCGCACCCAAACAGAAGATTCTTCGAGTTTAGAAAGCGAAACGGTTCATCTTCTAGACGAGCCCAGACATCGAACTGTCTATCATGAGGGAGATCTCTACCTTTTGGACGTGCAGTTAAATCCCGGTGACGAATCATTAGAGCACATACACGATCAAGCGATTTTACTTACGAGGTTAAGCTCTTCTTCTGGTCCATTAAAGGGCGAGGTCAGTTCTATCACTGAATATGCTTCTTCACCGTTTACGCACAGTATAAGAAACCAAGGCGACTATCTTCTAAGAATTCTAGCGTTGGTAAACTCTTCATTAGGATCCGTGCAGCAAGACGACCTGCCTACCGGTCTTAATGTACTACCTCAACTCGAGGATCAATGGTTCCGATCGTATAGATTGGAATTAGAACCCGAAGAATCAACTCCCACAATTCGCCATCAAAATTCCGGGTTCATTACTCAGGTGTCCCCAGGAATTATTCACATTGAGCGTGAGGATGGAATAACGGAGGAACTCAGGCGTTCTGGAGATTGGGAATGGCAGCGAGGAGAAATAGCATACCGCCTTACGAACGTAGGCAATGACCCCGTTTCTGTGGTCATTAATGAAGCACGAAAGCGCTAAAAAATTAGAGAGTAAGGAAAGAATGGGATGCACATTCCGATGGTAAAAAATTGTCTTCTCATTGTTATTTTTTTAAGCTGCAACGCCTTTGGACAACTCGCAGAACACAACAGCGAGGGCCTCGCGTTTGGGCACGTTCGCCTCAACGTATCGGACACGCAATACCATACTTCACTTTGGGCAAATCACTTTGGCGGGGTAGTAGCCTACGAAGGCGAAAGCACGATCATCCAGTTGCCTAACATGATGTTATTGTTAACTGGCGATGAGCAATCGATAGGATCGCGCAGTACAGTCATGGATCACATAGGGTTCAAGGTGCGAGATATCGAAACTTTTTTAGATAAATGGCGGTCAGCTGGCTTCGAAGTCGGGCGAGAATTTATAGGAGCCGAGGGCCAAAAGAACGCGTACATCACAATGCCAGATGAAATTTACGTCGAACTACAAGAGGATCAAGCGCTTCCAGTGGCCGTCAGTGCCTACCATTTACACTTTTATACGTCTGAATATCAGTCTCTTCTCGATTGGTATCTCTCTGCCTTCCAGTTATCCATTCGATCCCGTGGCAGTATTTCGACAACGACAAATGTACCGGGAATGAATTTGAGCTTTGCTGACTCATCCACGACACGATTCGCTACTAGCGGCTCTGCGATAGATAGCATTGGTTTTGAAGTCAAAAATTTGGATAGGACAGTTAACGAGCTGCGAGATAAGCAAATATCTATCGCCCCCGCCTCTAACTTTTTTACCTCGCTGGGGATAAAGTCTGCGTCGCTCATCGATCCGTCTGGCGTTACAATAATTTTGACGGAAGGGTTAATAAATTTCCCTTAAGTAAGTGAGACGTAAAAGCGAATGAAACGCCGACGCTTCATACAAAAATTTGGATGGCTTGGTGCTGGGTTTGGCCTAATTCCCGCGTGCACCATGACTTCGGCAGATATTAAGCCAAACAAGACCTCTAAAGCGGAAAACTACTTTGGAGAATGGAAGACACAGGATGGCCTACCTGTGTTTGATTATCTTATTGATCAAGACGCTGATCTTAATTCGCTATGGGATCCGATTGATCGGCCAGAAAGCCGCCGCCATTTCCATGTTATTGGAAATCGGGCATTGCAAGTCGTCGCCTCTAATAGGGGAGACATTGGAATATTCGAAGAAAGGGAAGGTCACCGCTGGCTGTTCTATCAAGATGATCTTTACGGCTGTGGTCATTCGCTTATCCTTGAATCGGGAGGAGTGCGTTGGGGGTCTCTATACTCTGATCGTCCGAGAGGCACTATACCGCTTCGGCAATTTGGCCCCACTCATTTCTCTGTTCACTCAGAATACGAAGGACTCAAGTTAGAGAGGACTATTTTATGTCCGGAAGGCGATCGGTCGTGGGTTTTGGTTAAGGTTCAATTAACTTTATCGCTTGACGCAGAGCCGCGCCAATTGACTCATATCGAGTCATGGCCGCTGCGCCCGAGATTTCTAAACACATTCCAGTCCGACGAACTGCGTGACAAGGCAGCTTTGCGAGTCAGTTACGACATCAATCGCTCGGTGCAAAAAATCGTCGCACAAGAAATTTTCAATGAACCAGCAGAGACGATAGGAGCGCCTGCGAGATTACTACTCGAGGACTTAAGCCCAGAAAATAGCGGACAGATGTCAGCATTGGAAGATGATCAATGGCCTACACTGCAAATTGAAACTGGACTCGATTTAAAGCCAGGTGATACCCAAACTTTATGGTTTCGTGTCGGGCGTTCGACAGATGAAGAAATCTCGTCGCCTGAAAGTTTCTATGAGCAGCAGCTCAATAAGGTGAGGTCAAGAGTCC
>JAURFP010000072.1 GCA_030834275.1 Burkholderiales bacterium
ACCCTTCACAATCGCCTAAATTTTTTCAGGGTGATAAGCCTTACTTACCCGATGTACTGCATCGACTAACGCCAAAACATTTTCTGGCGGCGTAAACTGTGAAATACCATGACCAAGATTAAAAACGTGACCGTTACCACGTCCGAATCCACCGAGTATTCTCGCAACTTCTTTCTCGATCGTTTTTGGGTCAGTAAGCAGGAATGCTGGGTCCATATTTCCCTGGAGCGCCACCTTACCCCCAACACGTCTTTTTGCCTCAGCTATATCTACCGTCCAATCTAAACCCAAAGCGTCAGTCTCAACGCCTGCAATACTCTCAAGCCATTGACCTCCACCCTTGGTGAAAAGAATTCTTGGTATGACCTGTCCACCATTTTTGCGTTTTAGCTTTTGACAAATTTTTCTCATGTACTCGAGCGAAAACTCCTGATATGCAGAGGCAGTTAACGCACCTCCCCAAGTATCAAAAATCATTACGGCATCAACCCCCGCATCAATTTGCGCATTCAAATAGCGGATAACTGATTCAGCATTAACGTCAAGAATATGATGCAAAAGTTCTGGCCTCGAATATGCCATTCGCTTGAGCTCGTGAAACTCTGTTCCACCTCTGCCCTCGATCATGTAGCAAGCAAGCGTGAAAGGACTTCCCGAAAAACCAATCAGAGGAACTCTTCCTGACAGCGCTGCCTTAATCTGACGAACCGCATCTGGCACATAGGCCAACTGCTCCTCCGGGTGAATCGCGCTAAGCGCGCGAATAGCTTTCTCTTCCCTTAGGGGATGCTGGAAACGTGGGCCCTCGCCCTCAGAGAAATACAAACCAAGCCCCATGGCATCCGGAATCGTTAAGATATCTGAGAACAATATGGCAGCATCAAGCGGAAACCTCTCTAGAGGCTGCAGCGTAACTTCTGTCGCCAGCGCTGGGTTCTTGCATAGATCCAGAAACGAGCCGGCTCTTGCCCTGGTCTCATTGTATTCTGAGAGGTAACGACCAGCCTGCCTCATAATCCATATCGGAGTGTACTCGACCGGCTGCCTGAGAAGTGCGCGTAAAAAAGTATCGTTTTGTAAAGAGTTCAAACTGATTTACTTTGTCCGTTTCACAGAATTTTCGCGCGAATCAGTTAGCGAGGTAGCTCCGTCTTACCCATCAGGAACTCGTCAATTGATCGAGCACACTGACGTCCTTCACGAATTGCCCAAACAACGAGTGACTGCCCCCTGCGCATATCGCCCGCTGCAAAGATTTTATCGACCGATGTTTTATAGTCTTCGGTATTAGCGTTCACATTTCCGCGCCCGTCTAAACCAACACCCAAGGATTCGACTATTCCGACATGTACCGGATTAACGAAACCCATAGCAAAGAGCACCAGGTCCGCTCGAACTTCGAATTCACTATTGGGAACCTCCACCATCTGCATGCGCCCACCATCACCACGTTTCCACTCAACCCTCGCCGCTATAAGCTTCGTTACACGACCATTTTCACCCTCGAAGCGTTTAGTCGTCACAGACCAATCCCGAGAACAACCCTCTTCATGCGAGGATGATGTTCTAAGTTTGATCGGCCAATCTGGCCAAGTTATAGGTCTATCCTCCTCTTCAGGAGGCATTGGCATCAACTCAAATTGAGTTACAGACTCAGCACCATGCCGATTTGATGTTCCAACACAATCCGAACCGGTATCACCCCCACCGATCACCACTACATGTTTACCCGTCGCAAGGATTTGGTTATCAAGCGAATCGCCAGCTACAACTCTATTTTGTTGAGGCAGAAATTCCATCGCAAAATGAATACCCTCTAAGTCGCGTCCTGGGACCGGGAGATCTCTCGGAATCTCAGAACCGCCCGTAAGAGCAATCGCATCGAAATCCTGTAATAGCTCCTCATGAGATAACACCGTCTGGGACAAGTTATTAACTCCTACAATGTTGTCCCCCAAATTTCCAACACAAACACTAGTTCGAAACTCAACACCTTCGGCCCGCATTTGCTCAACCCGACGATCGATGTGGCTCTTCTCCATCTTGAAGTCTGGTATCCCATACCTTAGCAAACCACCAACACGATCATTTTTCTCGAATACAGTTACGTCATGCCCCGCGCGTGCAAGCTGCTGGGCACACGCTAGTCCAGCAGGGCCAGAGCCAACAACCGCCACACGTTTTTGCGTCTTAGTTACTGGAGCCTGCGGTTTAATCCAGCCTTCCTTCCAGCCTTTGTCGACAATCGCGTGCTCAATTGATTTAATCGCTACCGCAGAGTCATTTATGTTCAACGTACAGGACGCTTCGCATGGCGCAGGGCAGATACGTCCCGTAAACTCGGGAAAATTATTGGTCGAGTGAAGCGTCTGCAGCGCAAGCTTCCAGTTGTTGCGGTAAACAAGATCATTCCAATCTGGAATGATGTTATTGACAGGACAACCATTCTGACAAAATGGTATTCCACAATCCATACAACGCGATCCCTGACGAGATGCCTCATCATCCGAGTGTGTTACAACAAACTCATTGTAATTTTTTAATCGGTTTTCAACCGGCAGGCTCGACTCGTTAACCCGCTCCTGCTCCATAAATCCCGTAGGTTTACCCATGACTACGCTGCCTCCCTTTGGTCTCGCCCTTCGTGAGCTAACTCGTTCAGGGCCCGACGGTATTCGTTAGGAAATACCTTTACAAATTTTTCTCTCGCGATATCCCAATTATCAAGAATATCCTTTGCAACTGCGCTTTGCGTTCTTTGATGATGCTGTGACACCAGTAAGCGTAGCAACTCCTCATCTGGCATGTTGCGATGCTTAGGTTCATCACTTGGCTGCTGATCCGCTGGCAATACTTTCTCGAGGCTCACCATCGAAGCGTTACACCGTCTCGCAAAATCTCCAGCCAAATCGTAAACGAATGCGACGCCACCACTCATACCAGCTGCAAAATTTCTTCCAGTCTCACCTAAAACCACGACCGTTCCGCCTGTCATGTATTCGCAACAGTGATCTCCAACGCCTTCAACAACTGCAGTGGCTCCACTATTTCGAACCGCAAATCGCTCACCAGCTACTCCAGAAAAATAAGCCTCACCTTCAACTGCGCCGTACAACACGGTGTTACCGACAACAATATTATTCTTTGCATCACCACCGAAGTCCTCGGAGGGCCGGATGGCTATTTTCCCTCCCGACAACCCCTTACCAACATAATCGTTAGCATCGCCTACGAGGTTGAAGGTAATTCCTCGGGCGAGGAATACGCCAAAACTCTGACCACCCGTTCCTTCAAGATTGACTGTGATGGTGTCATCGTCAAGCCCAGCATGGCCGAATCTGCTTGCAACTTGGTTCGATAGCATACCGCCAACGCTACGGTTGACGTTGCTGACTCTAGTATCAATAACAACTCTCTGGCGATTTTCTAAAGCTGAGCTCGCCCGCTCGATAAGAGCATTATCTAAAGCGCGCTCAAGTCCATGATCCTGTTCTTCGCAATGATATCTCGCGACATCATCTGGCATATCTGGTCGATGGAAAATTTTCGAAAAATTCAAACCCTTCGCCTTCCAGTGCTCAATTCCTTTCTTCATATTCAGCAAGTCAGAGCGGCCAATGATGTCATTTAACTTACGAACTCCCATTTGCGCCAAGATTTCTCGAATTTCTTGCGCCACAAAATGGAAATAATTGATAACGTGCTCAGGCCTGCCAGAGAATTTTTTTCGTAACTCTGGATCCTGCGTAGCCACACCTACGGGACATGTGTTGAGGTGACACTTCCGCATCATGATACAACCCTCGACAACCAATGGCGCTGTTGCGAATCCAAACTCATCTGCACCGAGTAATGCGCCGATCACTACATCACGTCCCGTCTTCATTTGTCCATCCACTTGAACAACGATCCGGCCTCGTAGTTGGTTGAGTACCAAAGTTTGCTGTGTCTCGGACAACCCCAATTCCCAAGGTGTCCCCGCGTGCTTGATCGATGACAAAGGAGAAGCCCCCGTTCCACCATCATGTCCCGCTATCGTCACGTGGTCCGATTTTGCTTTAGAGACACCCGCCGCGACCGTTCCAACACCAATCTCAGATACTAACTTGACACTAATCGACGCTTTAGGATTAGCATTCTTAAGGTCATGAATTAGCTGAGCCAGATCCTCAATCGAGTATATGTCGTGGTGGGGCGGTGGTGAAATAAGTCCAACACCTGGGACAGAAAAACGAAGCTTGGCAATGTATTGAGACACTTTGTGCCCAGGAAGCTGCCCACCCTCACCAGGTTTTGCACCCTGAGCGACCTTGATCTGTATTTGGTCAGCATTGGCTAAATATTCTGCGGTAACACCAAAGCGACCAGAGGCCACTTGTTTAATTCTTGAGCGAAGTGTATCTCCAGCTTTCAGATCTACGTCGGTAACAACAACAGACCCCAAAACACTCTTCAACGAAGAATCATTTTTTATTTCGCCAAACCGAATCGGATCTTCGCCGCCTTCTCCCGTGTTCGATTTCCCACCAATACGATTCATCGCTATGGCTAATGTGCTATGAGCCTCCGTCGAAATAGAGCCCAATGACATTGCACCAGTTGCAAATCGCTTAACAATTTCGGTCCAAGGCTCAACCTCATCGAGTGGGACAGGCCCGCCCACCGGTTTAATATCAAACAAACCTCGCAGCGTCATATGACGCCGGCTCTGCTCGTTAATCAGCTCTGCGTACTCTTTGTATGTTGAGTACTCATTAGTCCTCGTTGCTCTCTGCAACTTGGCAATAGAATCTGGGGTCCACATATGTGTTTCACCACGCACACGAAACGCATACTCTCCACCAGCATCAAGTGACGTAAGAAGCGTCGGATCTTTTTCGCTAAATGCGCGCGCGTGTTCTTGAATAGCTTCGTTTGCAACGTCCAGTAA
>JAURFP010000073.1 GCA_030834275.1 Burkholderiales bacterium
TTGTTAAGGAGCAAGCTCCGAATTTTTTAGCTCGATCAGATGCTAAATCGGTTGCTTTGGCAGTAAGCCAGGTCCCTGGGAGTCGGTCACCGTCCCAAGCAACGGCCGCGGGTAAATCACTGATGACAATGGGCTGCCCAGTCTTTTTCATTAGTCCTTTCTCAATGTCAGAGAGGTAGGGCGCCAGGAGTTGTAGCCCATGGGTTGAGTGACCAAGGAGGTCTCCCTCAATCAGTACCTCGCTTATTACCGTTGATTTTTCGTCGTCAACACCAGTTGCACTTAGCAGGGCTACTGAGAATCTTTTTAGATCCTCGAAATTAAATCTGCGAGTTTTGCTCGAGTTCATGAATCGTTTGATCGCGCAAAATAGTTACAGCATGATAATCTGGCGTACAGTACGTCCGGAGGCCAGCTTGTCAAAACCTTCATTAATATCCTCTAAGCCGATATGGTCGCTCATGAGTTCGCTCACGGGCAACATTCCGCGTTTAAACAAATCGATGTACCGGGGTACGTCACGCGTTGGAACGCAAGAGCCAACGTAGCTACCCTTAATCGTTCTCTCCTCCGCTGTTAGGTTTACATGTTGAAGTTCCCACCTAGCGTCCGGGTGAGGAAGTCCTGCAGTTACTGTCGTGCCGCCTCGCTTGGTAACTCGGTACGCTAGCTCCATTGCTTGAACAGAGCCCGCCATTTCAAATCCAAAGTCTACGCCGCCGCCAGTTAGTTCTTTTACTTTTTGTACTGCGTTTTCATCTTTTGCGTTGACCCCTGCTGTAGCTCCTAAGCCTTTCGCTAATTCGAGTTTGTCATCATGTACATCAATCGCGATGATTTGAGAAGCACCCCCGACCTTCGCGCCCAAAAGTGCATTGAGTCCAACGCCTCCCAAGCCAACCACGGCAACGGTGGAGCCTGGAAATACATTTGCTGTATTGAGAGCGGCTCCTACTCCCGTTAAAACGGCGCAGCCGAAAAGTGCTGCCTGATCAAATGGCAAGTCTTTACTAATCTTCACGGCGGACCCACGGTTAACAACGCAGTACTCTGCAAATGCAGAAACCCCGACGTGGTGATAGACGGGCTTGCCGTCTTGACTGAGTCGAATTCCTCCGCCAAGAAGTGTGCCCGCGCCATTTGCTTGTTGACCAGGCTCACATCGACCAGGGTGACCTTCTTTACAAGAGATACACTCACCACAGCTCGGGGCGAATATCAGTGCTACATGGTCACCAGGAGATAGGTCGTCGACTCCAGGCCCGCACTCAACGACGACTCCTGCGGCTTCGTGTCCGAGAACCATTGGCATTTGGCGGGGACGATTTCCGTTGACCGAAGAAAGATCAGAATGACACAAGCTCGCTGCTTTAACTTGAACGAGTATCTCTCTGTTTTGAGGCGCTGCCAATTCAACTTCCTCAATTTTCATTGGCCGTGATTTTCCATAGGGTTGAGGTAGCCCGAGCTCCCTGATAACTGCCGCTTTCATTTTCATTTCTTTTTCCTTCAGTTCTAAATTACAAATTAGTAGGTTGTTCGTCCGCCTGATGCATCGAACACTGCTGCAGTACTAAATGAACACTCCTCAGTACAAAGCCACGAGATTAGTGCTGCGAGCTCCTCTGCTTTTCCGAATCGCCCCATTGGTATTTTCGATCTCATATACTCAATATGTGCCTCCGCCACCTGATCAAGTATCGGAGTTTCTACAGTCGTCGGTGTGACGGCATTCACTAGCACTCCATCGAGTGCCAACTCTTTTCCGAGCGATCTCGTTAATGCTATGACTCCCGCTTTCGCGGCGGAGTAAGCTGAGGCTGTTGGATTTCCCTCTTTTCCAGCGACCGAGGAAATATTTACTATCCTTCCGTACTTATTTTTTTTCATGTAGGGAACGGTCTCGCGACACATAATAAATGTACCGGTGAGGTTGACATCTAAAACACGTCGCCACTCATCCAGAGGATAGGATTCAACAGTTTGATTGATCCCAGCGATACCAGCAGAATTAACGAGGATATCTATTCTCCCGAACGCATTCGAAATTTTTTGTAATACTGATTTCACATTAGTCACATCACTTACATCACATTGGAAAAATTGAATTTCAGACGTACCAATTTCTTTCGGAGGACTTCGGTCTACGATGGCTACCTTCGCTCCGGATAAAGACATTCTTTTAGCTGTAGCCTCACCGATCCCGGACGAGCCGCCGGTGATAACTGCGACACGATTCGTAAAATCTAACTTGTTCATTCCTCCCCCGTTCGCGAAAGCACTTTTATTTAATAAACTGAATCTTATTGTAAAGACGACTTTGCATCCACCGGATTAAACAAGAACGTTTTTTGAAGAGCGGAGAAAACTGCCTGCATGTGGTGTTTTCGGTTTGTGTTTCATGAGATACTGGCTTAACTTTTAAATGGCGTTTCAATCTAGTTGGACAATTACAACCATGGATACATCGATAAAGGTAGCAATAATAGGTTCTGGAAACATCGGAACGGACCTTATGATTAAGGTCATGCGTCAATCTAAGTATTTGCAAATGGCGGCGATGGTAGGTATCGACAAGGAATCTGATGGTCTAGCACGTGCTAACCGACTTGGAATTTTCACGACGCATGAAGGAGTCAAGGGTTTAGTCGAGTCGCCAGTTTTTACCGATGTTGATATTGTTTTTGACGCGACTTCAGCTGGAGCACACGTAGAAAATGACAAGGCATTAAGGGCGGTAAAACCATCGATCAAGGTGGTAGACCTGACGCCGGCGGCGATCGGCCCTTACTGTGTACCAGTGGTAAATTTGGATCAACACTTGGATGCACCGAACGTAAATATGGTTACTTGTGGTGGCCAGGCTACGATACCGATAGTGGCGGCAGTGTCTGATGTCGCGAAAGTTCACTATGCAGAAATAATCGCATCCATTTCGAGCAAGTCAGCTGGCCCGGGTACTCGCGCGAACATTGATGAATTCACCGAGACCACATCGAAGGGCATTGAGGTTATCGGTGGAGCAAAAAAAGGTAAAGCAATTATTATTCTCAACCCTGCAGAACCGCCGCTACTGATGCGAGATACGGTGTATGTGTTGTCTGAAAACGCTGATCAAAAGAAGGTGGAAGCATCAATCGACCAGATGGTCGCTAAAGTTAGCGCCTATGTTCCTGGATACCGGTTGAAACAAAGAGTGCAGTTTGAGGAGATTAGCGAGTCTGCGCCGCTCAAGATATCTGGAGTCGGTTCGATGTCAGGTCTCAAGACCTCGGTTTTCTTGCAGGTTGAGGGAGCTGCGCATTACCTCCCTGCTTACGCTGGAAATCTCGATATCATGACCTCAGCTGCGCTCGCTACCGCAGACCAATTAGCTGCCCGACTGCTGGCGAATGCTGCAGTCCAAGCTGCTTAGGAGAAACTTTATGAGTAAAAAGATTTACATATCTGATGTTACTCTCCGCGATGGTTCACATGCTATTCGACATCAGTACGGGATCGACCACGTCAAGAAAATTGCGAAGGCACTGGATAACGCGAATGTTGATTCGATCGAGGTGGCGCATGGTGACGGTCTTCAAGGATCTTCATTTAATTATGGGTTTGGTAAGCACACGGACGTTGAATGGATTGAGGCAGTAGCGGGGGAGCTTAGTCGAGCAAAAATAGCGACTCTTTTGATCCCGGGAATTGGAACGGTTCATGATTTAAAAACAGCATACGATGCTGGCGCTCGAGTAGTGCGTGTCGCTACTCATTGCACTGAGGCGGATATTTCCAAGCAACATCTCCAGTACGCCAGGGAAATCGGTATGGAGCCGGTTGGTTTTTTAATGATGAGTCATATGATTACTCCGGAGGGATTGGCTGAGCAAGCGAAGCTCATGGAAAGTTATGGAGCGATTTGTGTGTACGTTGTCGACTCTGGCGGGGCGCTTAATATGAATGACGTAAGGGATCGTTTTAGAGCTCTTAAAGATGTGCTCGATGATAAAACCCAAACGGGTATGCACGCGCATCACAACTTAAGTCTTGGGGTTGCAAATTCGATCGTCGCGGTAGAGGAAGGTTGTGACAGGGTCGATGCTAGTCTTGCGGGAATGGGTGCGGGTGCAGGTAATGCTCCGTTAGAGGTATTTATTGCTGCGGCGGAGCGTATGGGTTGGAACCATGGCTGTGATGTGTACAAGTTGATAGACGCAGCCGAGGATATCGTGCGGCCGTTACAAGACAGGCCTGTCAGAGTCGATCGTGAAACATTAGCTCTTGGATTTGCCGGTGTTTATTCTAGTTTTCTTCTGCATGCAGAGAGGGCAGCAGAGAAATATGGCCTTAAAACAATCGATATTCTCGTCGAATTAGGTCGTCGTAGAATGGTTGGCGGTCAGGAAGATATGATTGTTGACGTAGCTCTCGACTTGCTGAAGTCAAAGGAAGATCAGGCCAAGAGGGAGGCCGCGTAAAATTAGCGTAATCTAGCCTCGCAGGAGCGATCCCACGTGCTCTGCGATCGCGAGACTAGAAGTCAGCCCAGGAGATTCAATTCCAAAGAGATTGACTAAACCTGGTATTCCATGTGTTCGAGGTCCATCGATTTTGAAGTCAGCGGCGACCTCGGTGGGTCCAGAAATTTTTGGGCGAACTCCCGTGTATCCAGGCTTTAGTTGACCTTCTTTGATCTCTGGCCAATATCTTTTGATCGCCTCGTAAAATTTTATTTCTCGGCTCTCATCGAACGAATAATCGATGCCATCAATCCATTCTAAATCTGGCCCAAAACGTACATCCCCGGCGATATCGAGAGTGACGTGTACCCCAAGATAATTCTTGTGGGCAACGGGATAAATCAGATGTGA
>JAURFP010000074.1 GCA_030834275.1 Burkholderiales bacterium
CCGCCTAAAACGCCACCCCGATCGTTGATCCTATCAACGAACAGAGTCAGCTCGCGCAACCCGTGTTGCCCCGCGTTAGCAAACGGGCCAGACAACGGGTCCATAATTCCGATTTTGATATTCTCTTGCTCCTTAGAGCAACCTAAGAGCAAGACAAGAGTCAATGCAATAGGAGTAAAAAATCTCAATAAAACCATGACACCCCCTTTGATTTAATTTTAAAAATTAAACTCTGTTTTCATTCAATTCGTGGATTTCAGCCTACCACAACTCTAAATAAAAAATGTCAATGAACAGAAGAGGAAGTAGAGAAATCTGCTCGCAAATCGGTAGGGTCCAAAGAACATACCCCAGGCGAGATTAAAAAATACAAGAGGAGAAATCTGCCAATCCGCCCTCCATCTTAAGGGGATTGGTAGGCGGTCGGAGGCTCGAACTCCGGACCAACGGATTAAAAGTCCGCTGCTCTACCGACTGAGCTAACCGCCCACAAAAAGACCCGCATTTTAGCCGCTTCCGTAACCATTGGTCAACCTCAACAGTCTGGTTATTAATGCGGCACAGCGCATAGTTAGGAGTATACAGTAGGATCTTGGACGCGGGCCTTTTCAAAACCATCACGACGGATACGACAGGAATCACATACACCACAAGCCGCACCAGATGAATTTGCCTGATAACAAGAAACCGTTGCAGAAAAATCGATATTCAAACTCTCACCAAGTTTGATAATTTCTGCCTTGGTCATATCTATCAGCGGAGCATTAATACTTATTAATCGCCCCTCTAATCCCCTTTTAGTTGCTAGATTTGCCATTTTTTCAAAAGACTTTATATATTCCGGTCGACAGTCCGGATACCCAGAATAATCAACAGCGTTCGCGCCCACAAATATGGCGTCAGCATCGATCACTTCAGCCCAACCTAAAGCTATCGACAGCATGATCGTATTTCTAGCTGGGACATATGTGACGGGAATGCCTGAAGCGTGTGATTCAGGGACCTGAATAGCTGGATCCGTTAGAGCTGATCCGCCGATCGTGGTTAGATCTATATCGATAACTTTATGAGCCTTCACATTGAATGCTTTGCAAATTCTCTTCGCAAACTCTATTTCAATATGATGCCTCTGCCCATAATTTATGGTCAAAGCAAAACAAGAATAATTTTTTTTTGTCGCGAGGGCGAGGGTTGTACTGGAGTCAATTCCTCCAGAGACAAGTACCACAGCTTTCTTCGGATTATCCTTACCCACACATCAACTCGATTCTAGCTCTAGCCTTTTTTGCCGCTTCGGACGCAGGCAATTCACTAATAACTCGCGCCCAATATTCTTTCGCGCTATCACACTGCCTCAAATTAAAATAAATTTGCCCCATTAACAGCAAGGTATCCGCATATTTATTGTGAGTTTGTGGGAGACCGTCGAGGAGTGCGGACGCCGTCTCAAGTGCTCGCTGCTTGTCTGAAGGGTCAAAATTAAGATATGAAAGTGCTATCCAATATTTTGCATTGGGAACCAAGTTGTGGTCTGGATACTGCGTAACGATATCTGAAAAAAGTTTAACCGCATCCCGATACTCTCCATTTTTGAATTTCACTTCATACACATATTCGTAAAAATCGTTTACGTCACTATAACTTTCTAATTTGTCATTAAGAATTTTATTTTTCTCGGGTACTGTTGTAAGCTCCTTTTCTTTCGAGGCGACACTCGATGCGGACACAAGACCACCGAGATTTCGTTTTAAAAATTGCTCGAGTACTTCAACTTTCTTCGACAAGGCCTTGTACTCTGCCTCAAAGCTTAACTTCTCCTCTCGTTGCACCCTGTCGGAAGATTCAATTGTTGATGCCCGGCTTTCCAAATCAGCTATTTTTTTTCCCTGCTCTTGCTTGGAAAGCTCCATCGCTCGAGCAAGCTCATCAAGCGTCGATCGAAGTTCCCGAATAGACCTGTCTAAACGCTCAAATTCTTCTAGTAGCTCAAGTTTTACTAAGGTAGAGGGATCTCGGACCTCAGTGGAAGGCTGATCAATTGACGTAGACTCATCGGGTGACTGAGCTTGCGAATTTAAACTGCCCGCCAACCCAAAAAATAAAAAGGCGAATGTTGTAGTATGCCGAGACCACATTAGATATAGTCAGTGCTTATTCAAAACATCCTGCGTTTCAAAATTAATGCAGTAACTGTCGATCAATCTATGTAAACAAGATCACTACGACGATTCTTAGCACGGCTGCCCTCATCGAATCCGTAAGCTACAGGTCTCTCTGCGCCAAAACTAACAACCTCTATTTGTTCTACAGATACACCGAGAAGCAGCATCGATTTCCTGATCTGCTCAGCTCGGCTCTGACCAAGCGCAAGGTTATACTCTCGGCTCCCACGATCATCACAGTTACCCTCTATTCGAACTCTAAAGCTAGGATTGTCGACGAGAAATTTTGAATGGGCCTCGAGAATTGGTTTATATTCCGGCTGGATTTCAAAACTATCGAACATGTAGTAAATGCTTCTCTGAGCCAACAGACCGTCAGGCTCATTAAGTTTACTCTTTGGATCAGTGACGCTATTGCCCGCTTCGTCCGAAGAATCCAGCGAAGACGTTCTTTGCTGCTCCTCCAAAAGTCTCTGCTCTTCGCGCTCTAACTCTGCTTTTAACTCCTCCTGCTGTCTTTGCAAGGCCTCATCGGAAGACTCGGAAGACTGTTCAAAAGATCCCCGGTCCGAATTATCAAAAAGCTCCCTTTGTTCGATATCAGCTACAGACTTCGTCTTGTTTGAGCACCCAAGCACGGCGCAAAAAACAGCCAACGCCAAAACGGTTCGTACGATCATCTACGTCTCCCTTCATTCATCAAGGAACGGCCCCCAAGACGGCTCTCTAACGTCTCCATCTGGGATTTCGAAAAATGCTTTTGCTCGCCCGTTTCTGGAAACGAATCTTAATATACCACGACCGTTACGCTCAGAAGCATAAACTATCATCTTTCCGTTCGGGGACACGCTGGGAGACTGGTCCAATTGTCCAGAGCTCAAGATTTGAACCACTCCCGATTCGATGTCCTGCACAGCAACATTGAACATTCCTCGATCGTAATGGATGAAGGCGAAGAAAGTACCATCTGGACTAAAGCGGGGGCTAGCGTTGTAGCGGCCAGAAAAACTGACTCTCTTTGGCGATTTTCCATCACTCGTAGCACGATAAATTTGCGGGTTACCCCCGCGGTCAGATGTAAAGAGGATCGATTTTCCATCAGGAGAGAAACTTGCCTCGGTATCGATAGACCGACTATCCGTTAACCGCACTACATTCAAATCAGTTAGAGATACAAGGTGAATATCGGAAACTCCTCCTTTTGCTATCGATATCGCAAGAGATCCTCCATCCTTTGTCCAAGCCGGCGCCGAATTTGATCCCTCAAAGGGTCCAATGATTTTTGGTCGTAAATTTGTACCATTGCTTCTACCACTTAGATCTAAGACAGAGACCGCGGCGCGCCGATTCAAAAATGTAACAAAGGCCAATGATCTTCCATCAGGCGACCAAACCGGTGACATAATTGGTTCTTGGGAGGAATATATTTCAATAGCATTGTGCCCATCATAGTCAGCAGAGACGAGTGAAAACTTGTTTTCAAGTCTCTTCACAAACGCGATTTTAGTTTGGAAGATCCCTTTATCCCCGGTCAATTTTTCGTAAATTAAGTCGGAGAACTCATGCGCTATCTGGCGTATTTTTTTTGGGTTTTTTGCGAGCATGAGACCAAAGACCTGGGATCCGTTAGGAATATCAAACATTCGTAAACTAACCGCCAGCAAACCGTCGCTCGTGTTTTCCACCTTAGCAACAATAAGATTGCGGACCCGCCTTTCCTTCCACAGAGGGTAGCTGTCTGGATCAACATCAGATACCAACCGCCAGTCGTCGTTACCACTGCTGACTGAAAAGAGTCCGGTTTTGTTGAGATCATCCCTAATGATCTCACTGACCCTTGGTTCATCAACCCCTTCACCCTCAAATTTTAAAATCGTAATCGGGATACGTAATCCCTCATCCCCAGTGATATCCACCTCTACTTGAGCATAAGCCGAATTACCATTAAGAAAAAGTACCGTAAGGAGTAAGCTTTTAAAAAAATTGAACTGACAATCTCTGCGCATATTTGGTCCGTCCTTTTACTCTTTTAATTACGCAATTCGTCCAAAGTAAATCGAATATCGAGAGGATCAAAATTTTCTCTAAATAACAACTCGTCTTTTGGAACAGGTAACGGTTCTGCCAATAGAATAGCTTGACTAACTGAAACATCGAACGAGGAGTCACCACTCGCGCCGATTTTCTGTAAATTCAAAATATCTCCATTTGCGGACAAGTTTATACGATACTTGACCTCAAGTTTAGTCTTATCGCCCCCCCAAGCCCATTCACGCTTAACTTTATCGCGGATTAGGGATTTTACTCGCTCTATTTCTGTTGCATTACTTGCCCTACTAGAAGCACGACTTCGTTCTAGCTCATCTTGTTCCCTTCTGGCAATGGCATCTGTATCGGCAAGAGCACGATCAAGCTGCTCCTTTAATCTTTTTGTTTCCTGCTCCACCAATTGTTTCTGTCGACGCTCCTCATCACGTTTCTTCTTCTCTTCGTCACGCTTCTTTTGATCAGCTAATTGTTTCTGTCGACGCTCCTCATCACGTTTCTTCTTCTCTTCGTCACGCTTCTTTTGATCAGCTAATTGTTTCTGTCGACGCTCCTCATCACGTTTCTTCTTCTCTTCGTCACGCTTCTTTTGATCAGCTAATTGTTTCTG
>JAURFP010000075.1 GCA_030834275.1 Burkholderiales bacterium
AAAAAATTGCGCTGAAGGGAAAGCTGCCTATTGATGTTTTAAGAAGGAAAAGTTGCCCCGTAAGTATTGCCTCCTCAGATTTCCAAGGATCGTGGCCAATGAGTCCTGAGACAATCCAGATACAAGCAACAACGGATGTTAGCCAAACGGGATTTTCGCTCAACCTGTTTGCAAGTTTTTCGCTCCGAAGTATATGGGCTGGTTCAAGCATTATGAATGAAAGACCGTGCTCGCTTTGAAATACGTTTAACTTATAACAATCTAAATGAATAAAAAAGGCAGCTTCCGCTGCCTTTTTCTAAAGGATAATCGAGGCCGCTTAGCTTCCAGATTTGATGCCAAAATTCGCGTACTTTTGGTTGAATTTTTCAACACGACCAGCAGTGTCAACAATTTTTTGCTTCCCGGTGTAGAAAGGATGGCAAACGGAGCAGACCTCAATTGATATGTCCTTTCCAGTGGTTGAGCGGGTAGTGAATGAGCTACCGCAACTGCAGCTCACGTTGACTTGAGTATATTTTGGGTGGATATCAGCTTTCATATTTTTAACCTATTGTATTTTAATCGATTTTTTCGATTACTTCGTAGATTTCCTAGCTTTCCTGATGGCCTCTTTTATAAATTAAGCGCGACATTATCTTTTATCACGTGGTAAAACACAACCGCACATCCGGTAATAAGGGACGAATAATTATCAACCCTTCTTCATACTGTCAAAAAATTCATTGTTGTTCTTCGTTGCTTTAAGTTTACCGGTAAGGAATTCGGTTGCTTCCAATTCATCCATTGGATATAGCAGCTTCCGAAGGATCCATACCTTCTGGAGGATCTCTGGTTCAAGGAGGAGCTCCTCTCGTCTAGTCCCAGACCTGTTTACGTTAATTGCTGGGTAAATACGTTTTTCGGTCATCCTCCTATCAAGGTGGATTTCCATGTTACCGGTGCCCTTGAATTCCTCATAAATAACATCATCCATTCGCGAGCCAGTGTCAATCAGCGCAGTGGCTATTATGGTTAGCGATCCACCCTCCTCGATATTTCTTGCTGCGCCAAAGAATCTTTTAGGTCTTTGTAGGGCATTCGCGTCGACTCCGCCGGTTAAAACTTTCCCTGAGGCTGGAGCGACGGTGTTGTATGCTCTGGCTAGTCGTGTGATTGAGTCGAGGAGGATCACCACGTCTTTTCGGTTTTCAACCAATCTTTTTGCTTTCTCCATCACCATCTCTGCAACCTGGACGTGGCGCGTTGCAGGTTCATCAAATGTCGAGGATACTACTTCCCCTCTGACGGACCGTTGCATCTCAGTTACTTCCTCTGGTCTCTCATCAATCAGAAGCACGATTAAATAAACATCTGGAAAATTTGACGCTATCGAGTTCGCGATGTGTTGCAACATCACGGTTTTACCGCTCTTAGGACTTGCAACTAATAGCCCCCTTTGACCTTTCCCGATCGGCGCAATAATGTCAATGATTCGCCCAGTGAGATTCTCATCGGACTTGATATCCCTCTCCATCCTGAGTAATTCAGTAGGGAACAGCGGGGTAAGGTTCTCAAAAAGAATTTTATGCTTACTGTTATCGGGTTTTTCGTGATTGACCTTGTCAACCTTCACCAGGGCAAAGTAGCGTTCACCCTCCTTGGGGGTTCTGATTTCACCTTCTACCGAGTCTCCAGTGTGTAGGTTGAACTTCCTTATCTGAGAGGGGCTAACGTAGATGTCGTCAGGTCCAGCCAGATAAGAGGTGTCGGGAGATCTCAAAAATCCAAATCCGTCGGGGAGCACTTCAAGCGTTCCTGAGCCCGATATCGACTCTCCTTTTTTTGCTTGGTCTTTCAGTAGCGCAAAGATAAGGTCCTGTTTTCTCATGCGGCTCGCGTTTTCTACTTCATTCGCAGTTGCCATTTCTATGAGTTCGCTAACGTGCAGATTTTTAAGGTCAGATAAATGCATAGGGTTTTGATGGGTAGAGGAGGGGGAAACTTCGATTGTTAGAAGGGTTTTTAAACGGTCAGTTATTTTTTACTAAATATTGCTATCGATAAACGCGGTAAGTTGCGATTTTGAAAGCGCTCCTACCTTCGTTGCCTCGGCATTGCCCGACTTAAACAGCATCAGGGTAGGGATTCCACGAATGCCATATTTTGGTGGCGTTTGTTGATTTTCATCTATATTGATCTTTGCGATCTTTAGTTTACCGGAATACTCCGCAGCTACTTCGTCCAAAATTGGAGCAATCATCTTGCAGGGGCCACACCATTCTGCCCAGTAGTCGACTAAAACTGGTAGGTCTGAATCTAAAACGGTTTCTTGGAAGGTGTCATCAGTGACGTGCTCGATATTTTGACTCATATTTCAGGGATACCTCTAAAGATTAAAAAGTGGATTTTTACCCGTCTATGAAAACTACGGGTTTTCTTAAAATGATTTATGTCAGTGGATTGTCGCTTGAGAAAGGAATCTCAACGTTTTTCGAAAACATAATTATAAACTATTTTATTCGATGTCAAGGGGCAAATTGCTAACTCAATTTTGGTACAATTTAGCTCCCTGGTTGTTTTCCGAAAACGATATAAATTTGAGGTATCTAAATGACGTATGTTGTAGTCGACAGCTGTATTAAATGTAAGTATACCGACTGTGTAGATGTTTGCCCTGTTGACTGTTTTCGAGAGGGCCCCAACATGCTGGTCATTGACCCGGATGAGTGTATCGACTGTACGTTATGTGTTGCGGAGTGCCCAGTAGAGGCGATTTTTGCGGAAGATGATGTTCCTGAAGATCAAAGGGATTACACTGAGCTCAACGCTGAATTGGCGAAGATTTGGCCCAGCATTACGGAGCGTAAAGATCCACCGGTCGATGCTGATGATTGGAAGGATAAGCCGAACAAGCGAGATCTCCTAGAGAGGTGATCTTCCGAAATTTTGATTCGGAGAGATGAAAAAAAATTTTTTTCGAGTCAATACTGATCCTAACGAATTACAAAATGCGCTATCGCGTGCATTAGAGAGCGACTTCGGGATAGGTTGTTGCAACTTTGCAAACTTGGTCATGGTTGTTCCGAACCCTCTTGTATATTCGACTGTCATTGATCTTTTTAGGAAGCTGAATAATGGCAGCGCGACGATTCTTCCGAAGTTAACGACTTTTACTGATTGGGTCGCGGAGACCAATAAAACGACAGAAGTTTACTCTCGCGCGTCGGCTGAGATTTTTGTACAGCAACTCATTTCTAGACTTAGCTGGGTTTCCCAAACAGATTCTTTCTCGCTCGCACATCAATTGGTCAATTTGTCCTTCGAGTTGGAATCATTGGACGTGAACATTCCTGGAGGTCGCTCCTTCGAGGACTACGAGTCAATCGAGATTCGACTTATAAAAGAGGTATATCTAGCGTTAAGTGGCTCCGCTAACGATAAGTGCAGTCCTGGAACTGCATTTCGGTCGGGTCTCAACGAATTGCTCTCGGACACTCATAAATTGGTTTATTTAATCGGTAATCGAATAAGCGATGTTGAGCAAGATTTTATTGATAGATATTCAGAAACTCAGAAGGTGCGGCATTTTTATCTCTCCTCAAATTATGCGATTGGGGCTGAGGCAGAGTTTTATAAGACCGCATTTCCACTCGAAAATGACGGCGTAAATATTTTCGCCAGAGCAAGAGCCATCAAAGACCGTGTCTCCTCGAGTCCTGTGTTGCACAAAATTTCTATTTTTGGCGCGCGTAATTTGGAAGAGGAGGCGCATTCCATTGCATTGAAAGTGCGCCAATGGATTGCTTCAGGGAGGAAGAGTATCGCGATAATTGTGTTGGACCGTAAGGTCGCGCGAAGGCTGAGGGCGCTACTTGAGAGGGAGAAAATCCTTGTCTCAGATCAGTCGGGCTGGAAGATGTCTACGGCACATATCGCATCGCTATTGCTTAATCTCCTCGCGCTCGTTGAAAGTAAATTTAATATCAAAGAGCTAATCAATTACGTAACCCATTTTGAAGGTAAGAACTTACTTACTCGCGTTGAGTACTCCATACTCAGCCGTGCTCTTTATAAGGTGTGGCGTGCGGATAGAGATGCGTGCGGAATAGCCAATATTCTAGGGTTGTTGAATTCTAGGGGTCAGGAATTTTTGGGGTCACTCTCTGCCTTGGAGACTACGCTAGGACATGGCCAAAAAAAAACGCACCGGGAATGGATACTGCGGTTTTTGGGCTCGTTCGATTTAATCGGTATTCGCTCGATTCTAGAATCTGATTTCGCGGGATATCAAATCATTAAGAGACTCGAAGAGATTTCAGTTGAGGTCGAGGCTTCTGGCGTCGAAGTAGGCTTGTCTGAATGGTCTGGATGGTTGCGGCATGTGTTAGAGACGTCGACGTTTAAGGATGAACAGATTAAGAGTTCCATTATTTTTTCAGATCTAGAAAAAGTCCAACAGTGTAATTTTGAAGGAATAATTTTTGCTGGTGCGAATGAAGATAAGTTTCCGAATGTTGGAGAAACCACGAGGTTATTGAGTGAGTCTCTACGCAATAAGCTCGGGCTACCCAGCTATCAAGACAGATTCGCCGAAATACGAGAGATGCTTTTTTCAGTGCTCTTGAGCAGTCAAACTATTTTTGTTACTTGGCGAGATGCGACAAGCGAAAACGGTGATGGTCTTAGCTCCCCGTTCAGATGCCTAGATTTATGCCACGAAATTATCTGGGGGAGTGGATTGACTGACAATTTTATGACCAGTGCGATCCAAAGCATGCAACCCTCAGCCTACCCTGCCCTAATTTCGAAAAACTTATCTGATG
>JAURFP010000076.1 GCA_030834275.1 Burkholderiales bacterium
AATCGGCTATCAGAGAGATTGTTGGAAAGAGTAAGATGGATTTCGTGTTGCAAGAAGGGCGCGAGGAGCTCGCGGTCAATGCTCGGGACCTCATGCAGGTCATCCTTGATCGTTACAGAACTGGCATCACAGTGAGTCAGGTTACCATGCAGAATGCTCAGCCGCCTGATCAAGTTCAGGCGTCTTTCGACGACGCGGTCAGGGCCAAGCAAGATCAGGAAAGACAAAAAAACGAGGGTCAAGCTTATTACAACGACGTAGTGCCGAAGGCCGAGGGAACGGCGGCACGTCTTGCTCAGGAGGCTGAAGGCTACAAGCAACGAGTAGTTGCTGCCGCACAGGGTGAAGCCGGCCGATTTGAGAAAGTATTGGTTGAGTACAAGAAGGCTCCGCGAGTTACTAGAGATCGACTCTATCTCGATGCGATGCAGACTGTATTGACGAACACAACAAAAATATTAGTAGATCAGCAGAAGAATAGTAACTTATTGTTTTTACCACTGGATAAGTTAATACGTTCTGGAACACGCGTAGACGACGCAATATCAAACTTCAGTAGCAGTGTGGACTCTCAGACGCCTACCGCCGGTGCGGCTGATGCGGCAGATAGATCGAGAGACGCTTTCCGTTTGCGGGATAGGGAGGAGAGATGAAAACTTCAATTTCGAGTGCTATCGTAATTCTTGCCATCCTTGTAATTGGTATCTCGACTTCACTGTTTACCGTTGATCAAAGGCAGCGAGCTATGGTCTTTAGGTTGGGTGAAATCGTCAGCGTAAAATCGGAACCGGGTTTGTATTGGAAGTTACCGTTAATCGAAGAGGTTAGGGTATTTGATGCGCGAATTCATACGGTCGATACAGAGGAACCAGAGCGTTTTCTTACCTCTGAGAAGAAAAACGTATTGGTCGATTCTTTCGTTAAGTGGAAAATCTCTGACATAACCCAGTATTACATCAGTGTCGGTGGTGACGAGCGTAGAGCGCAGGATCGTTTGAATAAAACCGTTAATGACAGTTTACGAGCGGAGTTTGGAAAACGAACTGTCCACCAGGTCATATCAGGTGAACGAGACGCCATCATGGAGGCTATGAGGCAAAGGGTAGAGGAGGACGCGAAGAAAATTGGAGTAGAGGTCTTAGATGTAAGACTCAAGCGGGTTGACCTTACGCAGGAAATTAGCGAGTCGGTTTATCGACGAATGGAAGCCGAGCGAAAAAGAGTGGCTAACGAATTACGGTCAACCGGAGCTGCCGAAGCAGAAAAAATCCGAGCGGATGCTGATCGCGAGCGAGAGGTAATTATCGCCAGGGCGTACAGGGATGCCCAAACAGTGAAGGGTGAGGGTGATGCAAAAGCCGCTTCAATTTATGCTTCAGCGTTTAAGAAGGATCCGGACTTTTATTCTTTTTATAAGAGTTTAGATGCATACAAATCTACCTTCAGTAGCAAAGAGGACTTGCTGATTCTCGAGCCAAGCTCTAATTTCTTTAAGCATATGCGGTAACAGAATTTCATCAAGCCGCGGTTAGAAACGGATCTCTGCTTCTGGGGAAAAGTCGCAGTTTGAGTGGGTTTTGTTCACCTTCTTACTATTAAAGGGGTATCATTTCGGTTTCTGTTTTTTGGGATTCCCGTCCACCTACGAGGCGGAGCCCTTTGTAGTCTAGTTGTGGGGATTGTTTTTGAGTCATTTGCTCTCTTGACGCCCTGCTTATATTGCGAGAATTAAGTAAGCGTATGCTTCCTAGATGGATTTTGCCTGAGTATATCGATGATGTTTTGCCGAACGAGGCAAAGCGAGTCGAATACTTGCGGAGACAACTGCTCGATCTCTTCGCGACCCAGGGTTTTGAGCTTGTCGGCCCGCCGACGATTGAATACCTTGAGTCATTGCTGACTGGTTCTGGGAAAGATCTTGACTTGCAGACCTTTAAAACTATTGATCGGCTGTCTGGAAGAACTCTTGGTTTTAGAGCTGACATCACTCCACAAATTTCTCGCATAGATTCGCATCTTATCGGAAGTGATAACGTCGTCCGACTTTGCTACTGCGATAAGGTGTTACGTACATCTCCAACTGAGGTTGATAGCCCTCGGGAGGTTATTCAGCTGGGGGCTGAGTTATTCGGGTTCGATGGTATCGAAGGGGATATCGAGATTTGCCGATTGATGCTCAAGTCTCTGCAGGTATCCGGTGTTGTTAATCCGATTTTAGATATTGGTAATGTGGCAATACTTCGCGCCTTACTTCGTAAAATTAATTGCTCTGATGAAGAGAAAGTAGAGGTAGCGAATTTAGTGCAGAGAAAAAGTCAGTCGGAGTTGTCGGATTTGTTAAAAAACGTCAGTAAATCGGATAGAGATATGGTCTTGTCCTTAACTGAGCTGTTTGGCGACAGGTCAGTTTTGTCAGAGGCAAGGAAGTTGCTCGCTAGAGCACCGGAGGCGATCAGTGGAGTGGAGCGTCTCGAGGCGATCTATGATGTTATTTCGGATCTCGGGTGTGCTATTTCATTTGACTTGGCGGAGCCGCACGGCTATGACTATCACAGTGGCGTAGTGTTCACTGCTTACGCTCAAGGACAGAATACACCTCTGGGACATGGTGGCAGATATGATGATATCGGATCAGCTTTTGATCGGGCGCGTCCAGCAACTGGATTCACGCTAAACCTTCGAAAGCTTGCTCAGTTAACCCCCTCTGTCGAGATGGTTGGAAATAAAAAATGTGTATATGCTCCATCTAATTTTGACGACAAGGAGTTGCAACGTATCGTCGAGGATCTTCGTTCAAAAGGGGTGGTCGTTATCACTGACTTGATTGGGGATGGAACAATCAAAGAAGAAAGGTCCTTTACAGATGAATTAATCCTCGTAGACGGAGAGTGGTCTTTAAAGCCGGTCATTAAATCAACATAAAAAGCAGAAATTATGGTTACTAACGTAGTGGTAGTAGGAACCCAATGGGGTGACGAGGGAAAAGGAAAGATTGTTGATTTACTAACGGAGCGTGCAAAGGGTGTTGTTCGATTTCAGGGGGGGCATAATGCTGGCCACACGCTGGTAATTGGAGGAAAAAAAACAGTTCTGCACCTAATTCCCTCTGGAATTCTAAGAGAAGACATTAAATGTCTGATTGGAAATGGTGTGGTGGTGTCGCCAGAGGATCTCTTGATAGAAATCGAGATGCTCATTAATTCAGGAGTGAATGTTGATGGGCGCATCCTTGTTAGTGAATCGTGTCCGGTTATACTGCCATCGCACATAAAGATTGATCAGGCTCGAGAGCTATCTAAAGGAGACAAAAAGATAGGAACCACGGGTCGCGGGATTGGACCAAGCTACGAGGACAAAATAGCTCGACGTGGATTGAGAATATCGGATTTACGTGATCCTGACGTTTTGAAAAGTAAGCTAATCGAGTTGTTGGATTACCATAATTTTTTACTTAAAGCACTCCACAAATCGGAAGTGGTAAGTCCTGATGAGACGCTAGAGTACCTTCTTAAAAAGGCGGAGCGTCTTCTTCCTCTCGTTGGTGATGTTTCGGTGGAGATAGCGGAGATGGTGGGCGCTGGTAAGCCGCTCTTGTTTGAGGGGGCACAAGGTGCATTACTGGATATTGATCATGGCACCTATCCTTACGTAACGTCTAGTAATTGTGTCGCGGGTGCTGCTGCCGCCGGAAGCGGGGTAGGTCCGTCCTATTTGAATTACATTCTAGGGATTACCAAAGCGTATACAACTCGAGTGGGTAGCGGACCCTTTCCAACTGAACTACGTGATGAGGTTGGTAAGCGTCTGGCAGAACGAGGGGTTGAGTTTGGCGCAACAACTGGGCGCCCGCGGAGATGTGGATGGTTTGATGCTGTAGCGATGAGGCGTTCCGCGATCATCAATGGCTTGACTGGATTGTGTATAACGAAGTTGGACGTATTAGATGGTCTGGAGAAAATAAAAATCGCAGTCGGATATAAGTTGGATGGATCTGTTGTCGATATAGCTCCGAATGGTGCGCACCTACTCGAAAGATGTGAGCCAATCTACGAGGAGGTCCCAGGGTGGGTAGAGAGCACCGCTGGAAAGACTAGGTTAGAGGATCTTCCGAAAGAGGCGCGCAGTTATTTAGATAAATTGGAGCAGGTGGTTGGGGTTCCGATCTCGATTGTTTCTACTGGGCCTGATCGAGATGAAACAATCGTGTTGTCCCACCCTTTTGATTAATCGAGGGAATAAGTTAGCCGTAAATTTTGGTGCCCGAGAGAGGACTCGAACCTCCACAGTGTCTCCACCACCAAGACCTGAACCTGGCGCGTCTACCAATTCCGCCACCCGGGCATATTTGAACGCGGACTGTATATATCAAATTCTTGGATGTCAATGAGAGCCCCGCGTAAGTCCAAATCGCGCAGAATGACGCGTTCAAAAGATAAGCTTAGGAATAAGTCAGCTGGTGCTTCTAGGCGAAATGGAACATCTTCCAGATCTGAATTTTTTTCCATTAGCCCGCTCGGGCGGAAAATACTTAAATTTTTGCTGGATTTTCCTGACGCAAACGATAGACAAAGTTTGCTCTCTGCTCTGAAAATGAAGAAAAAAGAAGTTTCTATTTTAAATTCAGAAATTCAACTATTGGTTTCGACTGGA
>JAURFP010000077.1 GCA_030834275.1 Burkholderiales bacterium
GAGGATGAATTTTTCTGTTTTTGATGAAAATAAAAATGAAATTGATAGCGGGAGGGATCTTAAGGAGATTCGGCGCAAATTAGGGCGGAGGGCGCAGACAAAATTTTCGCAGAAGGTAACGAGTACTATTCAAAAAAAAGGCCTTACTTCTTGGAGTTTTGGGGAATTACCAGAAACGGTAGAGGTGCACCTTGAGGGACAGACGACGAGGGGTTTTCCTTGTATCCGTGATGACGGAAATTCTGTCGCTATTTGTATTGTTGACACGGAGATCGAAGCATCTAAGGTAACGAGAGCTGGTGCTCGAAGACTTTTTCAGTTGGCTTTCAAGGAGCAACTTAAGTATGTCTCAAAAAACATTGAGAATCTCACCCAGATGACATTGTTATATTCGAGATTTTTGGCCGATCATGAGCAGGTTCAAAATAATCAGTCGGTAACTGAGCAGTTGAAGAATGATTTTGTATTGGCTTTGTGTGATCGTGCTATGTACGCAAACTCGCATGAAATCCGAAATGAGGAGAACTTTAAGCAATGCATCAGTAATAGCAAACCGAAGCTGGTTGCTTTTGCAAATGAACTCAACTCGCTTCTTTATAACGTGCTGGGTAAGTATGTCAATGTGTCGATGCATATAGAGGATTTAACCGATGACGCTTTGCAAGCATCCAGAGGGCACATCAGAGCGCATTTAAAATCGTTGATGCACTTAAATTTTTTAAGTGAAACCAGTTTTGAGTATTTAAAGAGCTTTCCTCGTTATCTTGATGCAATAAATATCCGCATCTCAAAGGTAAGATCTAATGTGTCGAAAGACCTCGAATGGCAAGGGCAGTTGGACAAGCTAGAGGCGGCCCTGGGGGCAAAGAAAAGTATCATGACCTCTGCGGTGGAATTGAACAAGATACATGATATTAAGTTATCGTTAGAGGAGCTGAGAGTCTCACTGTGGGCCCAGCAATTAAGGACGTTGTACCCCGTATCTTTCAAGCGGGTTGAGCGTCAGATTTCAGAATTAATTTCATAGGATAATTAAAAGATACCAAGTGGATCGCTAATTAAAAAATGGAAAAATCATTTCAAAAAGAAATTGAATTACTCAAATTGGGTAAAGGTGAAGAATTTCATGGGGAAGGAATCCTAGCGATTACGAAGGCCCTTCTCCAATCTGGGGTGTCGTATATTGGTGGTTATCAAGGCGCGCCGGTTTCTCACTTATTAGATGTGATGGTGCAGGCGTCAGACTACGTGGCAGAGTTAGGTGTACACGTTGAGGCGTGTTCGAATGAGGCATCGGCTGCCGCCATGCTAGGGGCTTCTATCCATTACCCGATCAGAGGGGCTGTCACTTGGAAATCTATCGTGGGTACCAATGTCGCGGCTGACGCGTTGTCGAATTTATCCTCGCCCGGTGTCACCGGCGGGGCGTTGATAGTTGTGGGCGAGGACTATGGTGAGGGCGCTAGTGTCATCCAGGAGAGGACCTATGCCTTTGCGCTTAAATCTACAATCTTAATGCTGGATCCTAGACCTGATTTAGAAACTATGGTGCGGATGGTGGAAGAGGGATTTGCACTGTCGGAAGCTTCGAATATGCCAGCCATTTTGGAGTTGAGGATTCGTGCCTGTCACGTCCGAGGTAGCTTCATTTGTAGTGATAATAAAGCCCCTCTGTTATCCAAGCATCATCCCATTGAAAGTCCTGCGAATTTTGATTACACCAAACTAGCCCATCCGCCAGTCACATTTTCTCACGAAAGATTGAAAGTCGAGGAACGCATACCGGCGGCGCGCTCTTTTATTCAAGAACGACAGCTTAATGAGTTCATTGATGGTGTGTTCGAAGATGTTGGGATTATTGTGCAGGGTGGCTTATTCAACTCTCTGATGCGTGCCTTGAATATTCACGGGTTGGCTGATTTTTTTGGGAATACAAAAATTCCAATTTTGGTCCTCAATGTGGTTTTTCCGCTTGTGCCGGAGGAGATCGAGAAGTTTTGCAGTAATAAGAGGGCCGTTCTTGTCGTAGAGGAGGGAAGTCCTGAGTTTATAGAGTTGGATATTCTCGCGCAGCTCGCTCGAAAGGAAATTAGAACTCGGATTCATGGTAAGGACATGATTAGCCAAACTGGTGAGTATCGTGTCGAAGTTTTAGCAGAGGGGATTGGGCGATACAGGGATCGCCACTTGCAGCAGGCTATTCCAGTCATTAATGGAAACGAAAATGTTAAAGATAGGTTGGACGCTGAGGGTCAAAACAGCTTAACGATAGAGCAATTGCCTCCCAGACCCCCTGGGTTTTGCGTTGGGTGTCCAGAGCGTCCGGTTTTTTCTGCACTAAAGCTCGCGCAAAAAGATGCTGGCCCAGTTCACATAGCTGCCGATATTGGATGTCACTCGTTCGGCACATTCGCGCCATTCTCCTTTGGTCATTCAATATTAGGTTATGGAATGAGCTTGGCGAGTCGGGCAGGTGTCTCACCGATGATGAATCGGCGTGTTTTGTCGATCATGGGAGACGGAGGATTTTGGCATAACGGCCTTCTCTCGGGGGTGCAGTCCGCACTTTTTAATGGTGATGATGCGGTATTGATTATTTTTAAAAACGGTTACACATCCGCGACTGGTACGCAGGAAATTATATCGACCCCTAATACAGAGGTAAAAGCTAGCTCGCGAGAGAAAAGTGAAAGTTTGGTAGATCGGGATAAGACTATCGAAGATACTTTGAAAGGGATGGGTGTCGAGTGGATTCGTAGTGTACATACTTACAACGTAAAGTCGGTGCAGGACACGGTTGATGCGGCCTTTACGAGTGATTTTGACGGGCTCAAGGTTATTATCGCGGAAGGTGAGTGCCAGCTTGAACGGCAGCGTCGTATCAAACCCTGGATTAAAGAATTATTAAAACGAGGAGAGAGGGTTCAACGTGTTCGTTACGGAATCGACGACGATATTTGCACGGGCGATCACGCGTGTATCCGTCTCTCGGGATGCCCTACGTTAACTTTGAAAGATAACCCCGATCCACTTAAAGAGGATCCCGTTGCGACCATCACAAACGGCTGTGTTGGTTGCGGGCTGTGTGGTGAAAATGCACACGCTGCAACACTTTGTCCATCATTTTACAGAGCTGAGATCGTTAAAAATCCAAAACCGTTTGAGCGTTTTGTAGATAGGGTTAGAGGTGCCATCCTAAGCCGGAAGGCGGCGGGTTAGAAGAGTGTCCGAGTCTATTAAACCGATAAGTATTCTTGTTTGCGCTCTTGGTGGAGAGGGCGGTGGCGTGTTTGCAGAATGGTTAGTGACTGCCGCTAGGATTGAGGGATATTACGCGCAGGGAACGTCAATTCCTGGTGTAGCCCAACGGACTGGGGCAACGACCTATTACGTTGAGATATATCCAGAAAAAATTGAGAATCTAAATAGTCGTAGGCCAATCCTTAGTCTATATCCAGTGAAGGGCGATTTGGATGTTCTTGTCTCGTCCGAGTTACTCGAGACTGCTCGACAGGCTGGCGCGGGCATGCTGACTCGTGGGAAGACTTCTGTAATAAGTTCAACCTCACGGACGTTGACTACCACCGAGAAAATGGCCATGGGTGATGGGCGGTTAGGCTTGGATGATTTAATGGACTTAGTTAGATCAAACAGTAAATCTCTCATTCATTTTGATATGGATAGGGTCGCTACCGAATCTGGAACGGTAATCAGTTCCGTAATGCTCGGGGGATTAGTCGGCAGTGGTGTGATACCAATTTCGATAGAAACTTTCGAAACGGTGATTGCTGAATCTGGCAAGGGGGTTGAGGCGAGTCTCATTGGTTTTAGGAAGGCCGTAAAAATTTCTCAGAATCTTGATCAAGACTATTCGGCAAATAAAAACGAACTAACCGGCTTGGAAAATGTTGACTCTCGGATTGGTGGTCTACTCATCGATTGTCCATCGGATATTCGGCATTTAGCTTCCATTGGGCTCACGCGTGTGGAGCAATTCCAAAATCCCCGTTATGGTGAGAAGTACTTAGCTCGTTTGAGGGAAATATTTGATCTTGAATCGCGTGTACGGATGGGCGATAAGGAGGATAAATTTCTCGTCACGAGAGAGGTATCTAAAAATTTAGCTGTTTTGATGGCGTTTGACGACATCATCAAAGTGGCTGGCCTGAAGTCCTCTCCAAGCCGATTTATTCGTATTCGGGATGAGGTCAAAGCGGACCAAACTGACTTAGTTAAGGTTTTTGATTTTTTTAAGCCAGGTTTGCCTGAGATAGCAGGAGTTTTACCATCGTTTCTTTCAAGGAAGTTAATTGCTTATGCAGAAAAAAGAGCAAAATCTGGTCTCAAACC
>JAURFP010000078.1 GCA_030834275.1 Burkholderiales bacterium
GCTCACTCGGACAAATCACGCACACGCTTTTTGAGGTCGGCGGGCAGTACCGTCGGTCAATGTAACGTCACCGACTAACAAATCGGGGGGTAATGCCACACTCTCACGCTGCCGCCTTTAATGCTCGGAGCGCTTTGAATGATTCACGAGTTGCAACGTACTCCGGACGAGGTGACAAGCCATACTTGGGTTCTTCAAGCGAATTTTCAACGCTGTTATAAACAAAGAATAAATTTCTCCTGTCAAAAGGCGAAATATTACTATTCGACCCATGCATGGTATTGCAGTCAAAAAACACAACTGAACCCGCCTTTGCTTTAATCGTTTTGATGCCGCACTGTTTCGCTAAGAATCTCAAACTATCATCGTCTGGAACGCCATATTCCTGTTTTTTCAACGACTCTTTGTAATGGTTATCCGGTGTTTCACCAACACAACTAATAAAGTATTTTTGGGAGCCCGGCATAAGCATTAGAGGGCCATTAGTATCATCATTATCTGTTAACAGCACTGAGCAGCTTATCGCTCTCATTGCGGGCATACCATCCTCTACGTGCCAAGTTTCAAAGTCCGAGTGCCAATAAAACTCTTTTCCTCTAAATCCAGGTTTTAAATTTGCACGAGATTGATGGACATAGACGTCAGACCCCAAAATGGTTCGGGCCAAGTCTAAAAGTCTAGGGTCTCTAACCAATCGATCTACAAGATCACTTAACATGTGTACCCTGAAAATTGACCGAACATTATTTGATCCTGGTTCTAAAAAAGATTCATCCCGCTTTTTTATATCCTCAGTCGCAGCAAGCGACTGAATTTCAGTATCCCAAGATGAAACCTCTTCTTCAGAAAAAAGATCCTCGATGAGAGCATAACCGTCACGGGCGAAACCATGAACAATCGATTTTGTTGGCTCGTTAGCAATAGCTTCAAGATTGGAATATACAACAGGCTCTCGTCTCGAAATAATCGCCGAATCCTTATTTGTTCGAGATCGATAGTTATCTGAAATAGGTGCCATAATTTTTTCTACTTTCTTTGTTGCTAATTAATCAACAATTGGATAAACGCCGTGTTCGTCATGAACCTCTCTGCCAGTCAAAGGAGGGTTGAACACACAGATCATCTTCATTTCCGTTTTAGCACGCAGGTAGTGATTGTCATGCTCATTTAAGGCGTAAAGTACTCCCGGCCTAATCGGATAAATTTTTCCATCAGGAATCGTTTCAACTTCGCCCTCACCCTGGATACAAAAAACGGACTCCAAATGGTTCTGATACCAAATATGCGTTTCTGTGCCGGCGAAGATGGTGGTTTCGTGGACCGAGTAACCCATCCCATCTTTTTTGAGGATGATTCGTTTGCTCTGCCACGTATCAGTTACAACATCGTCTTCAGTTCCGTCAATATCTCTTATGTCTCGCACGATCATGATGATCTCCCTGCTGACATAAGCGGACGAACATTTTCTTTTTTTCGACCGCTCACACCCAGCTCTTGTGCCACACAAGATTCGATGGTCAACAATCCTTCACGCAATAACTCATCTGATATCGTTAGTGGCGCAAGAATTTTTAACACATCATCTTTTGATCCGGACGTTTCTATCACTACACCATGTTTGAACGCTGCACTAGCAATCGCATGTATGAGCTTTGGGTCCTCCGAGTGCAACCCTCGCATCATCCCTCGCCCCCTAACGGAAAAATTACCTTCTGGGTAGATCTCAGAAATGTGACGTAACCATGATTCGATAATCGCACCTTTACGCTCGATATCATCTTGGAAAATATCGTCATCCCAAAACTTTCTTAGTGTTTCCGTTGCAGTTACAAACGCTAGGTTGTTTCCGCGAAATGTTCCATTGTGCGCGCCAACATCCCATACATCATGTTCTGGCTTCATTAATACCAGAGCCATAGGTAGTCCATACCCACTCAAAGATTTGGACAGGGTGATAATGTCGGGAAATATATTTGCTCCCTCAAAGCTAAAGAAAGATCCCGTTCTGCCGCAACCGACCTGAATATCGTCGATGATAAGTAACATGTCATGCCGTTTACATAGCAACTCTAGGCGTTTTAACCATGCGAAACTGGCAGCGTTAACACCACCCTCACCCTGAACGGTCTCTACGATTACGGCCGCCGGATGATCTATTCCACTGCTCGAGTCACTCAGAAGTTTATCTATATGGTCGATCGTATCAAAGCTCTCTCCGAAGTAATCGCAATAGGGCATAAAAACCACATCGCCAAGAGATACTCCCGATGCGTTTCGAAACTTGGAATTACCGGTAGTGGCTAACGATCCTCCACTCACACCATGAAAGCCGTTGGTAAAAGAAATGATATTGCTACGTCCTTTTACTTGCCGTGCTATTTTCAGCGCAGCTTCTACAGCATTCGTTCCAGTGGGCCCTGTAAATTGCAGCTTGTACTGCATACCGCGGGGCTGAAGAATTAGAGAGTCAAACGTCTCTATAAAATCTTTTTTTGCCTCTGTAGCCATATCGAGGCCATGAATAACGCCGTCGCTTGCGATATATTCGAGCGCCACTTGCTTCAAAGCTGGGTGGTTATGGCCATAATTTAATGTTCCGGCCCCACTAAAAAAATCGATGTAATTTTTATTGTTCTCATCCCAAAGTTGAGCGCCTTTTGCCCGCTTAAACAGCACGGGAAACGAGCGGATATACCCCCTCACCTCAGACTCTAATTTTTCAAATATTTTTAAACTCATTTGACTCCCTTTTTTATTACAGCCCACCTCATCGAGTTTTTATTGAGATCAAATCCTCATTTTCATGTGGATCTGTCCCAAAAAAACTTGAATCTATAAATTTTGTTTTTTCTAAATATGCAGAGTTCGATTTTGCAAATGATTCGAACAAAGATAGAGACGGCAAATTAGCAGGAGCAACCGTTGTATTTATTTCAGATACTCCTTTGGGTACTAGCCGATCCCACAAACTTTGCAACATTCGGTTTCCCAATCCATTGCCTCGATACTTCGGATTTACCGCTACTTGCCAAACGAAAAGTATTTGTGGGTTTTGTGGTGTCCGATAGCCAGTTATAGCCCCGACAATTTCTCCAGACATCTCTGCCACCACGCTAGTTTCAGCGAAATGTTCGCAAAGAATCAGATAACAATAGGTGGAATTTAAATCTAGGGGAGGGCATGTCGAGATTAATTGTTTCACCCCTAGACCGTCCTGAATAGTTGGAGCTCTTAAAACAGGCGAACGCTTACCCACTCCGCCATCTCTGGCTGACGATTCAGTTACCGCAAAACTCAAAACTCTTGGGGTCCCTTATCTTCTTGTGTGGTTTTTTGTGGGATCGGACCAAGTTCCAGAATAGGGGCAGCCTCCACGTGATCAGCCTCCATTAACTCCACAACCCTCTCGAGAGAACGGGTAATATCTTCCTGTTCGCGTAGTGGCAACTTTTGCAAGCGTTTTTTCAGAACATCCTGAATTGGCGACGGAGCTCGTGCGACCAGAGTTGTACCGAGAGGAGTTGCGCTGACTATCACGATTCTGCGATCTTTCTGTGATCTCTCCCGCTTCACAAGCCCTTTTATCTCGAGCCGGTCTAAGATGCCAACGATAGTGCTTGGGCTCAAAAACACCTCTCGACTAACACTTGTTGCGCTCATCGGTCCGTTTCTGACAATCGCAAGCAGGCAAATTAATTGCGGCGCAGTAACTTCGGACTTGTTTTTCAACTCCCTGGAGTACAGGTCTACCGACCTTATGATTTTCCTGAGCGCAGTCAATACGCGCAAATCTAATGCATTTGGAACTGACGGATCGAGCATTAGAGCGTTGGTATCCCCCACCCCTTTTTCAGGGCTATTGAGTTGAGAGGAGCTGATTGCTTGTGGCTTAACTCGGGACAAAATATGTATCGTTGCTTGATTATTCAATTGGTTATTATACCAATTATTTGTATGCAAATTATTTGACCTATTATTAATGTTGTTTGAAGTCAGTCAAATACCAGATAAATAATCCCTAATGACTGAAAACTTTTTTCTATCCCTAATACCTTATTGATACGCTAAATTAAGGCCGTCTATTAGTATTCCGTATACAATATAATGAATAAATATTGCTGTTTAAAAATTCACCACAAAAAATAAAAATATATAAATAATATATAATAAAGCTAATATTAATCCTGGAAATATCATTCCAACCAACAAGTCACCGATAGATACATTCGCAATTGGACCCAATACAACAACAACAACTGACGGAGGTATAATGGTT
>JAURFP010000079.1 GCA_030834275.1 Burkholderiales bacterium
ACTTTGGATTTAGTGAATGTTTGAATCATCGTAGTTTTTCATCAGCTAAGAATTTAGGATCACGCCTCAAAAGTGTGGCTGCTGATGGGGTTGATATTTACTTCGAAAACGTCGGTGGCCTAGTGCTGAATTCAGTTTTACCTCTGATGAATGACTTTGGACGAATACCCGTTTGTGGCACGATAGCCTGGTACGACCAGAAGCAAAGTGAAGACAATATGGATTTATCAAAAGTCTGGCGATCTATCTTGGTGAAAAGATTGTCAATTAACGGCTTCATAATTCTTAATCATTGGGATTTGTATCCCAAATTTTTAAGTGAAGTTGGGCCGTTAGTAAACAACGAGAAAATAAAGTATGTCGAAGATATTGTTGATGGAATAGAGAACGCACCTGCTGCGTTTCTCGGGTTGCTCGAGGGAAAGAATCTCGGAAAGTTGCTTATAAGAGTTAACTAATTACCTAGCTCTGTGTCCGAATTAAATTCAACAGAAGCTTTTATGAAAGCTTCCATCGAGGAGGCCAAACTCGCCGCAAAAAATAATGAGGTGCCAGTAGGTGCTGTGCTGGTACATCATAATAAGATTATCGCCAGATCTGGAAATTCTCCAATTGAGGATACAGATCCTACTGCGCACGCGGAAATCAAAGTGCTTAGAGATGGAGCGAAACATCTTGGAAATTACCGGCTAGTCGAGTGTGATTTGTATGTCACCCTTGAGCCCTGTGCGATGTGTGCAGGTGCAATCGCTTCAGCTCGAATAGCCAACCTAGTTTTTGGGGCGTTTGACCCCAAAACAGGTGCTGCGGGATCGATTTTGAACATCTTTGATGTTTCGCAGATCAACCATCATACTGTCGTAAGGGGTGGATTCATGGATCATGAATGCGCCTCATTGTTGAAGGATTTCTTTCGAGGCCGCAGATAGATGTTGTGTATAGGGGTAAATATAAAAGATCAGACGCTTAGCGTTAACGACAGTGTCAATGGAGTGCGTATAAAAAGCTATCTCGTTTCAACATCGAAGTATGGTGTCGGGCAGGAGATGGGCAGCTATAAAACACCCATTGGCAAGCATTATATCCGCGCCAAAATTGGAGATGGGGCACCGAGTAATGCCGTATTTGTCAGTCGGAGAAGAACTGGAGAAATATTTAACAGCGACTTGAGAGAGCAATTTCCCCAAAGGGACTGGATTTTAACGAGAATCATGTGGCTTTCTGGTTGTGAGTTAGGGGTCAATCGGTTAGGTCAAGTGGACACTATGCGTCGTTTTATATACATACATGGAGCGCCAGACGATGTGGAAATGGGTATTCCGGGGTCGATTGGTTGTATCAGGATGCGAAACGTTGATTTGGTAGAGCTATTTGACCTTGTCGATGTAGGTACCAGCGTAAATATCGATAATGGGGAAGGTTAGGTTGGTGATGAGACTAGAGGGTAAAGTATGTATCGTGACTGGATCCGCAAAGGGAATTGGAAGAGCTACCGCTGAAAAATTTCTGAAAGAAGGAGCCAAGGTTCTAGTTTGTGACGTAGATGACGATGCGATAGATGTTTGTATTTCCTCGTTTGAGAAATTCGGTAATGCAGCTTTGGGATGTCATGTAGATGTCACGAATAGAGATTCGGTCGCTAAGATGGTTGAGCTTGCGAGAGTCAAATTCGGCGCGATAGATGTGTTGGTAAACAATGCGGGTATTGTTCGCGATGCGCGAATGATGAACATGAGCGAAGATCAATTTGACTCTGTGATTAATGTTAATTTGAAAGGAACGTATAACTGTGCTCAGGCAGTCTTACCCACGATGCTCGAGCAAAAATCCGGTTCGATAATTAACGTTTCTTCGATAGTGGGGATATACGGAAATTTTGGTCAAACCAACTATGCCGCCAGTAAATTTGGCGTGATTGGTATGGCGAAGACTTGGGCGAGGGAGTTCGCAAGGGCGGGCATACGTGCTAACGCAGTTTGTCCAGGTATGGTCGAAACCGATATTCTGAAAGATATTCCCCCAAAAGTGATGGACTCAATAATTTCACGAATTCCTGCTGGTCGTCTCGGCAAGCCAGAGGAAGTGGCGAACGTTTATGCTTTCCTCGCTTCAGATGAATCGAAATACGTAAACGGAGCAGTTATCGAGGTTGGCGGTGGTGCTACCCTTTAATCCAAAAGACCCAATTACGTGTACGTTGATTGGCCATTTCCATTAAATTCTAGTTGGAGGGGTTGCTTGAGTGTGTAACCCTTTTTTGTGTGATCCACAACGACAGTCGTAAATATTCCACCTCGCACATAGAATTTTGCTGTGAGACGCATGTACTTCGGTTTTGTGCAATTTGAAAGCGTATCGAGTATTTCGTTGGTCACAGCCTCATGAAATGCGCCTCTGTCCCTGAAAGACCACATGTAGAGTTTTAAACTTTTCAATTCCACGCACGTTTTGTCGGGAATGTAGTCCAGATGGAGTGTCGCGAAGTCGGGTTGCCCAGTTTTCGGGCAAAGGCACGTAAATTCAGGGATTTGCATCCTTATCCAAAAATCTCTTTTTGGATTTGGGTTTGCAAATGTTTCCAGGGAATTTTTAGTGTTTTTAGGCATGTTTTATGAATGCTAAAGCGTCGATGATGGTATGCTTTTGATTGCTAGTAGAAAGCTAGATTTCTACATTAAAGTTCAGAATTATAACGAGATTGAGTAGGTATAGCTTTGCGCCTCACACACATAAAATTAGCCGGTTTTAAATCCTTTGTAGATCCAACGCACATACCAGTTCCCGGGAAGCTCGTGGGGGTCGTCGGTCCTAACGGGTGTGGTAAGTCTAACGTGATTGATGCGGTCCGATGGGTATTGGGCGAAACATCGGCGAAGCAGTTGCGAGGCGATAATATGCAGGACGTGATCTTCGCGGGAACAACTGAACGCAAACCCGTTTCCAGGGCTAGCGTGGAGTTAGTTTTTGATAATAGCTTGGGGAGATTAACGGGGCCTTGGTCAGAGTACGCAGAGATTTCCGTTAAGCGTATTTTAGAGAGGGAAGGTGCTTCGAGCTATTACATCAATAATCAGCATGTGAGACGGCGGGATGTTGCCGATATATTTCTTGGAACGGGTTTAGGGGGAAGAGGCTACGCGATTATCGAGCAGGGGATGATTTCGCGAATTATCGAAGCAAAGCCAGAAGATATGAGAGCTTTTCTAGAGGAGGCAGCCGGTGTTTCAAAATACAGGGAGCGGCGTAGAGAAACCGAATTGAGATTACAAGATACGAGGGAAAATCTCTCCAGGGTTGAAGACATCAGAGGGGAGCTTGATAAGCAGCTGCGACATTTAGAAAATCAGGCGAAAAAGGCAGAAAAATTTAATGAATTGCAGTCTGAGTTGAAGCATACGCAGGAGAAGGTCTGGGTCTTTAAGAAGCGGGATGCCGATAATCTGCGCGATTCAGTGAAAATGGATTTGGTAGCCGCCAAAAATGAGATAGAAAAGCAAGTCGCTAAGCTGAGGGCTGCTGAGCTAGATATAGAAAAGATCAAAGAAGAGCGAAACGTAGCGATCGAGGTTGTCAACAAAGCACAGGGCGGCGTTTACGAGGCGAACTCGGAGGTAGCAAAACTAGAGCAGGCAATTGAATACCATCGAGAAAACCGACGGCGTACGCAAACTCAACTACGACAAATCGAAAAAGAGCGTGAACGGCTAAAGGAGACTCTCTGTCTTTTGGAGAAAGATGTATGGGAGTCAAGAGCGGATAAGTTGGATGCTGATTCGGCTAATCAGGGCGCATTGAGCGCGCTTGACGTCCACCGTGCTCAACTCCCAGAAGTGGAAATCGCCTTCAATGAACTCAGAACGACTTCATCCCAGAAAGAACAAGAGCTCTCCCAAGCGAAAAGACAGGTTGAAGTTACTGCTTCAAGTAAAACGCACATTAACGATTCGCTGACCCAATTGGAGAGCAGAAAAAACAAGTTAATAGCAGAAAAAGACGCGCTAATATCACCGGATTCGGCGA
>JAURFP010000007.1 GCA_030834275.1 Burkholderiales bacterium
GAGATATAACTGGCTCCGGAAACTCCATTCGTTCGAGAATCACGACTTTATCTAGATTACAAATAGTGTCCCCAGTTGTTACATCTTTAAGACCAACAGCCGCTGCAATATCACCCGCCCGCACTTCCTTAAGCTCTTCTCGGTTATTCGCATGCATTTGGAGAATTCGACCGATTCTCTCCTTTTTACCTTTGACCGGGTTATAGACAGAGTCGCCTGCGTTTATTACCCCTGAATAAACTCTGAAGAAGATTAGCTGGCCCACGTACGGATCAGTCATAATCTTGAATGCCAGTCCCGCAAAAGGCTCCTTGTCATCCGCCTTTCTTTCTGCTGCGTCGCCGGCCTCCGTTTCACACGGAACTGGAGGAATATCAACTGGCGATGGCAGGTAATCGACAACACCATCAAGCATTGCCTGAACGCCTTTATTTTTGAACGCGGTACCACACATCATCGGCACGATTTCTACCGCAATGGTTCTATCACGAATTCCTTTTTTTATTTCCTCGATGGACAAGTCGCCTTCCTCGAGGTACTTGTTCATAAGTTCTTCATTTGACTCTGCTGCAGCCTCAACAAGCTTCTCACGCCATTCATCTGCCTGCGCCTTAAGTTCAGCTGGAATCTCTCTCTCTTCAAACTTGGTTCCGGCCGATGCGTCGTCCCAGTAAATCGCCTTCATTTTCACCAGATCGACCACTCCTTCAAAGGCATCCTCTGCGCCAATCGGGATTTGCATCAATACGGCGTTGGCCTTAAGGCGAGCTTTCATTTGGTCATAGACCTTGAAAAAGTTAGCTCCCTGGCGATCCATCTTATTGACGAAAGCCATCCTCGGCACGCGATACTTGTTGGCCTGACGCCAAACCGTTTCCGACTGCGGCTGAACTCCACCAACGGCACAGTAAACCATACAAGCCCCATCGAGAACTCGCATCGAGCGCTCAACCTCAATCGTAAAATCTACGTGCCCAGGCGTATCAATGATATTAATTCTGTGCTCTGGTAGCTGTCCGTCCATTCCCTTCCAGAAGCAGGTGGTAGCAGCAGACGTAATGGTGATTCCTCTCTCCCGCTCCTGGGCCATCCAATCCATAACAGCAGCACCATCATGCACCTCACCGATCTTGTGAGAAACACCTGTGTAGAAGAGGATCCTCTCAGTAGTCGTGGTCTTACCCGCATCAATGTGGGCACTGATTCCGATGTTTCTGTATCGGTCGATTGGAGTCGTTCTTGCCATCTAAATTCTCTGCTTGTTCGTAGGAGTTGTTAATTAGAACCGGTAGTGCGAGAAGGCCTTGTTCGCCTCTGCCATCCTATGGACTTCTTCTTTTTTCTTAACGGCGCTGCCTCTTCCTTCAGCAGCATCTTTTAATTCGTTACCAAGGCGCTGAGCCATGGATTTCTCGCTGCGGCCACGTGCCGCATCTGTCAACCAACGCATTGCCAAGGCATTCCTGCGAGAAGGTCTCACTTCAACTGGAACCTGATAGTTTGCGCCGCCAACACGCCTAGATTTCACCTCTACAAAGGGGCGAACGTTCTCAAGAGCTCCCTTGAAAATCTCGAGCGGATCACTTGATCCACCTTTGACTATATGATCAAAGGCTCCATAGACGATACGCTCAGCCACTGACTTCTTTCCACGAGTCATGATCACGTTCATGAACTTCGCCACTTCTTGACTGTGGAATTTTGGATCCGGTAGGGTCTCTCTTTTTGGTACTTCTCTACGTCTTGGCATTTGAATTTTATTCCATTAATTTTATTGTTTTGGCAGCTCTAAACCTAAGCGTTGTTAACCGGCCTTCGCTCGTTTGGCGCCGTACTTCGATCTCGCCTGCTTCCTATCCTTAACTCCCTGGGTATCCAAGCTTCCGCGAACAACGTGGTATCGTACCCCTGGTAAGTCCTTAACTCGGCCGCCTCTTATCAGAACTACTGAGTGCTCTTGGAGGTTATGGCCCTCACCGCCGATATAACTAATAACCTCAAAACCGGTCGTCAATCGAACTTTTGCAACCTTTCGAAGTGCGGAGTTAGGCTTCTTCGGCGTAGTGGTATACACACGCGTGCAAACCCCCCTTTTTGCGGGCGATCCTGCTAGCGCAGGTACTTTGCTCTTCACAACAGGGACCGATCTTCCCTTACGAACAAGTTGATTAATTGTTGGCATCGTTTTTGTTACCCTAAAAATAGCCGGGACGGATCAACTCCGTCCCGTATGACACTGTTTTTACACAATTTCGAGCGAAAGTATTCAGCACGAAAAAAGACGTGGGATTCTAGTTTCTAAGCCACTCTATGTCAAGCCGCGGCTTCTCCCTCCGTCTCAGAACTAGCCACTTCCGCGGAAATATCCTCTGAAGAGTTTTCTTCAAATATTTCCGTAGATGTGTCTGACTTTCTCGTTCTGTGGTAGGCGAGGCCCGTTCCAGCAGGGATCAATCGTCCCACAATCACGTTTTCCTTCAAGCCACGCAGGTCATCCTTCTTGCCCATTATTGCCGCTTCCGTTAAGACCCTCGTTGTTTCTTGGAAGGAAGCCGCTGAAATGAACGAATCGGTCGACAGGGAGGCCTTCGTAATACCCAGAAGGACATGCTCGTATGTTGCTGGAGCCTTGCCATCCGCTATGAGTTCCTCGTTTGCTACCAATACATCAGACTTCTCCACTTGCTCACCCTGAATAAATCCTGAATCTCCAGAATCAGTTACGATCACACGCCGGAGCATTTGTCGAACGATGACCTCGATATGCTTATCATTGATCTTAACGCCCTGAAGTCTGTAAACATCTTGCACCTCATCAATTACGTAGCGGGCAAGCGCCTCGACGCCCAGCAGCTTGAGTATCTCATGCGGATCTGGCGGACCATCTACAATCATCTCACCAGTCGTAACGGATTGTCCGTCGTGCACCAGTACGTGCTTGTCTTTTGAGATCAGAAATTCATGAGCAACACCATCCACATCAGTAATAACCAAACGCTGCTTGCCCTTTGTATCTTTACCAAAAGAAACCGTTCCAGTAATGGCTGCCAAAACCCCAGCATCTTTTGGAGCCCTCGCCTCAAACAGCTCGGCCACTCGAGGAAGACCACCCGTGATATCGCGCGTCTTTGAACTTTCCTGTGGAATTCTCGCCAAGATCTCTCCGACTCCAACTTTTTGACCATCACGAACCGTGATAACCGAATTAGTTGGGAAGGTAATATTCACCGGCTTGTCGGTGCCCGCGACCTTAGCCTCCTCACCATTATCATCCACCAACCGCACGCTCGGTCGCGAAGTTTTGGCGGCAGAGCTAGATCCTCTGGCAGCCACATCCGACACGACAAGGGTTGATAACCCCGTCACGTCATCAATTTGCCGAGTCACCGTTACTCCCTCCTCAACATTCTCGAATTTGACCGTTCCAGAGTACTCAGTAACGATAGGACGAGTATGTGGATCCCAATTAGCCAATATGGCACCCGCTTTAACTGCATCGCCATCTGACATCGCCAGAACCGCACCATAGGGAACCTTGTGTCTTTCTCGTTCTCGACCAACGTCGTCTAAAACAACGACCTCCCCAGAGCGAGAGATCACCACTCGATCACCGCGATCATTCGTCACATACCGCATTTGCGATGAAAACTTTACGACACCCTTGGACTTACTTTCGATCTGGCTAGCCACAGCGGTACGAGATGCAGCGCCCCCAATGTGGAAGGTTCGCATGGTCAGCTGAGTCCCCGGCTCACCAATCGATTGTGCGGCGACAACACCGACCGCCTCACCAGAGTTGACCGGCGTGCCCCTACCAAGGTCTCGCCCGTAACACTTTGCGCAAAGCCCGTATCGCGTCTCACAGGTCAATGGGGTTCGAACCTTCACCTCGTCCGCGCCGCTATTCTCGATACGCTCGACGAGCTGCTCATCAAGCAGCGTTCCCGCCGAAACCAACTCTGCACCATTCTCTGGATCAATTACATCCTCGGCCACCACTCTTCCTAAGATGCGCTCTCCAAGCGGCTCAATAACCTCACCACCCTCAATGAGAGCCTTCTGCGTGAAACCATTGGTGGTTCCGCAATCATCCTCGACAACCACAAGGTCTTGCGTAACATCTACCAATCTTCGGGTTAGATAACCTGAGTTAGCGGTTTTCAATGCTGTGTCCGCAAGACCCTTTCTGGCACCGTGAGTCGAGATGAAGTACTGGAGCACATTCAGACCCTCTCGGAAATTCGCAGTAATCGGTGTTTCGATAATCGAACCGTCTGGCTTCGCCATCAGACCGCGCATACCAGCCAATTGCCGAATCTGCGCAGCTGAACCTCGCGCCCCAGAATCGGCCATCATGTAGATGGAATTAAAGGACTCCTGAAAAACCGGCTTTCCTTTTTCGTCTTTGAGTGGTTCCCACTCGTTTGATTCCATATTCCACTTCTTGACGGGCTCTTTACCAAGTCGATCCATCATTGCTTTCGCTATGACCTCTCCGGCACGACCCCAAATATCAACAACCTTGTTGTATCTCTCGCCTTGAGTGACAAGACCTGATGTGTACTGCCCTTCAACCTCTTTAACCTCACTCTCAGCCTCAGCAATCAAGCTGACTTTTTCGTCGGGAATTTCCATATCCTTCACCGCAAAAGATAATCCCGCCCTTGTTGCATTGTTAAAACCGGTGTACATCAATTTGTCAGCAAAAATGACTGTCTCACGGATCCCACAATCTCTAAAGCTTGAGTTAATAATCTTGGAAATCTCTTTTTTCTTAAGAGCTTTGTTGATCAACGAAAAAGATAGGCCCTCTGGCAAAATATCAGACAAGAACGAACGGCCAACCGTGGTCTTGTATCGTACTAGTTTGCGACCTGTCCCACCGTTCTCGACCGATTTCCCTTCCCAAACACGAACCTCACAAGAGGCCTGCAGATCTACAACACCATTCTCATAGGCTCTACGGGCTTCTAAAATATCAGCAAAGAACATTCCTTCGCCTTTGGCACCAAGCTTCTCCCGGGTCATGTAGTAAAGACCAAGAACAATATCTTGAGAAGGAACAATAATAGGCTCTCCATTAGCAGGAGAGAGCACGTTATTTGAGGAGAGCATTAACGTACGCGCTTCCATCTGAGCTTCGAGTGAAAGCGGAACATGAACCGCCATTTGGTCTCCATCAAAGTCGGCGTTAAACGCAGAGCAAACCAAAGGATGCAACTGAATCGCCTTTCCTTCGATCAAAACTGGTTCAAAAGCTTGAATCCCTAATCGATGAAGCGTTGGCGCACGATTGAGCATCACTGGATGCTCTCGAATGACCTCTTCTAAAATGTCCCAAACCTCTGGAATCTCTTGCTCTACTAATCGCTTTGCAGCCTTGATTGTGGTCGCTAAACCTAGAAGTTCCAATTTATGAAAGATAAATGGCTTAAAAAGCTCCAAGGCCATTTTTTTCGGAAGGCCACACTGGTGCAACTTTAACTGAGGCCCCACGACGATAACTGATCTTCCAGAATAGTCGACCCTTTTCCCGAGAAGGTTTTGTCTGAATCGACCGCCCTTTCCTTTGATCATATCCGCCAAAGATTTTAGGGGTCGTTTGTTGGCCCCAGTCATTGCCTTCCCGCGACGCCCGTTGTCCAACAACGAATCCACAGACTCCTGAAGCATACGCTTCTCGTTACGACAAATAATTTCCGGAGCGCGAAGCTCTAGCAATCGCTTCAATCGGTTGTTCCTATTGATCACCCTTCTGTAGAGATCATTCAGATCCGAAGTTGCAAATCGTCCACCATCAAGGGGTACCAAAGGCCTTAACTCAGGAGGCAAAACAGGCAGTACCTCCATGATCATCCACTCAGGCTTGATACCAGACTTTTGAAAACCCTCAAGAACCTTCAGCCGCTTCGCAATTTTCTTAATCTTCGTTTCAGATTCTGTGCTATCAAGCTCGGCACGCAGTTTTTCGATCTCACTCCCGACATCAAGATTCTTAAGTAAATCGCGAATGCCTTCCGCCCCCATGACCGCACTGAACTCATCACCAAATTCTTCGAACTTTTCAAGATAGTTCTCTTCGGACAGTAAATCCCCTTTATTCAATGGGGTCATACCTGGATGAGTAACGATGTAAGCTTCAAAGTACAAGACGCGCTCGATATCTCGAAGTGGTATGTCCAGTACGAGCCCCAGTCTCGATGGCAGTGATTTGAGAAACCAAATGTGCGCAACTGGAGATGCAAGCTCAATGTGAGCCATACGTTCTCGACGAACTTTCGAGAGCGTTACTTCAACTCCACACTTTTCACAAATCACACCGCGATGCTTCAGCCTTTTGTACTTTCCACAAAGACATTCATAGTCTTTCACTGGACCAAATATCTTGGCGCAAAACAAACCATCTCTCTCAGGTTTAAAGGTTCTATAGTTAATCGTCTCAGGCTTTCTTACCTCACCATAAGACCAAGATCGGATTTTCTCTGGAGAAGCCAATCCGATCCGAATTGCATCAAATTCCTCTTCTTTACTAACCTGCTTAAATAAATCCAGCAACGCTTTCATTGTCTGCCCCTTCTAAATAATCTCGTAAGATGTTGTGCTAGATTGCCTAGTTACGCTCCAAGTCAATATCAATTACTAGTGAGCGAATTTCCTTCACGAGTACATTAAATGACTCAGGCATCCCAGCATCAATTTTGTGCTCACCTTTAACGATGTTTTCGTAAACCTTTGTCCTTCCGTTTACGTCATCAGATTTGACGGTAAGCATCTCTTGGAGCGTATAGGATGCCCCATACGCTTCGAGCGCCCAAACTTCCATCTCACCAAACCGTTGCCCACCAAATTGGGCTTTTCCACCCAATGGCTGCTGAGTAACCAATGAATACGGACCAGTGGATCGTGCATGCATCTTGTCGTCCACCAAATGGTGTAACTTGAGCATGTGCATATATCCAACCGTGACTTCTTGATCAAACTCGTCTCCAGTACGCCCATCAATCAACTTCACCTGACCAGACTTCGGAAGGTTAGCTAACTCAAGCATTTTGTGTATCTCGGCCTCGTGCGCCCCATCGAATACTGCAGTCGCAAAAGGAACTCCGTGCTTGAGCTGGCCGCAGAGTTCTAGGATTTCCTCGTCGGTCAAGCTCTTCAAATCTTCCGATTTTCCACTGGAGTTATAGATATCATCTAAAAATTTACGAATATCGGCGATCTTGGATTTCGTTTGGAGCATTTCACCAATTTTGTGCCCAAGTCCCTTCGCAGCCCAACCAAGATGCGTTTCCAATATTTGGCCAACGTTCATCCGAGAAGGGACACCGAGGGGATTCAGCACGATATCCATTGGCGTACCATCAGCGGTGTGAGGCATATCCTCTACGGGCACTATCTTAGAAATAACACCCTTGTTTCCATGACGACCCGCCATCTTGTCGCCAGGCTGAAGTCTTCTCTTGACCGCAAGGTAAACCTTAACCATCTTCTGAACGCCTGGTGGCAATTCATCACCAGAGGTTAATTTCTTCTGCTTCTCATCAAAGCGAGCATCGAAATCGATCCTAGCTTGCTCCAAACCTTCTTTGATTTGTTCGACTTGCGTCGCAGCGCCATCATTCTCTAAGCGAATATCAAACCAGTCATATTTCGAAATATCGTCGAGGTATGCTTTCGTAACTTTCGTGCCCTTTGCTATTTTCTTCGGTCCACCGTTAGCTACTTTACCCACCAAGAGCTTTTGAAGGCGTCCAAATGCGTCGCCCTCCACGATTCTCATCCGATCGGATAAATCCTGACGAAAACGCTTGAGCTCATCATCGACAATACTCTGCGCCCTAGCATCACGCTCAACACCCTCTCTGGTAAACACTTGAACATCAATAACCGTGCCTGCCATCCCTGAGGGCACGCGCAGGGAAGTATCTTTTACGTCGGATGCCTTCTCACCAAAAATCGCTCGGAGTAGTTTTTCCTCTGGAGTTAGCTGGGTCTCTCCCTTAGGAGTTACCTTTCCGACCAATACATCGCCTGCGTCCACCTCGGCGCCAATGTACACAACACCAGACTCATCCAGTCTAGATAACTGCGCCTCGGATAAATTTGAAATATCCCGTGTGATTTCCTCGGAACCAAGTTTTGTATCTCGAGCAACCACAGACAATTCCTCAATGTGAATCGAGGTGAATCGATCATCGGAAACCACGTTCTCGGAAATGAGAATCGAGTCCTCAAAGTTGTAACCGTTCCAAGGCATAAAAGCCACAAGAAGATTTTGACCGAGCGCCAATTCACCAAGGTCAGTCGACGCGCCATCCGCCACAACATCTCCTCGAGCGACGATATCACCACGCTTGACGATGGGCCTTTGGTTGATGTTGGTATTTTGGTTAGAGCGGGTGTATTTCACCAGGTTGTAAATATCTACGCCCGCTTCCCCAGCGCGGGTCTCGTCGTCATTGACCCTGATCACGATCCTACCAGCATCTACGTAGTCTACGAGGCCACCTCGCTCTGCCTGAACTGCTGTACCCGAATCAACGGCAACCGTTCTCTCAATACCCGTGCCAACCAGCGCCTTTTCTGCCCTTAGACAAGGAACCGCCTGACGCTGCATGTTCGAACCCATAAGAGCTCGGTTCGCATCATCGTGCTCGAGAAACGGTATTAGCGACGCGGCAACTGAGACAATCTGCGATGGCGCCACGTCCATGAAATCCACCTGATCTGGTGCCATTAAGCTGAATTCGCCACGATGCCGACAAGAAACGATTTCGTCAGTAAGCTTGCCATTTTTATCGTAGGCAGCATTTGCTTGTGCGATGACGTGATGGCCTTCATCGATCGCCGATAGAAACTCGATCTCGTCCGTAACCTTTCCGTTCTTCACCTTGATGTATGGCGTTTCTAAAAAACCATACTCATTTGCTCTCGCGTATAACGCCAAAGAGTTTATAAGACCAATATTCGGGCCTTCTGGCGTTTCAATCGGACAAACGCGACCATAGTGGGTCGGGTGCACGTCACGAACCTCAAAGCCCGCTCTTTCACGCGTCAACCCGCCTGGCCCAAGCGCCGAGACTCGTCTTTTGTGCGTGATCTCTGATAGAGGATTAGTTTGATCCATGAACTGGGACAACTGAGACGACCCAAAAAACTCTCTCACCGCAGCCGATACTGGCTTCGCATTTATCAAATCGTGAGGCATTAGATTTTCTGACTCAGCTTGTGCCAAGCGCTCTCGCACCGCTCTCTCAACCCTAACAAGACCTGAACGGAATTGATTTTCCGCGAGCTCCCCTACCGAGCGAACCCGCCGATTACCCAAGTGGTCGATATCATCGATCTCACCGCGGCCATTTCGGAGTTCAACTAGTATGCCAATTACTGCAAGAATGTCCTCATTGCTCAGAGTACCAACACTTTCGTCCGCCCCATGACGATTCTTTTCGTAGAAATTTTTCATCCACTCAGAACACTTTGGATCTATAACCTCTGGATATGCTCTGCGATTAAACTTCATTCTTCCCACAGCCGATAAATCATATCGTTCGGGAGCATAAAAAAGTCCATTGAAAAGCCCATTGACAGCGTCCTCAGTTGGTGGTTCGCCAGGGCGCATCATCCGATAAATTGCCACTTGGGCTGATAGCTGATCGGGCACGTCGTCTGCTCGCAGAGTTTGAGAGATATAGTCACCCTGGTCCAAATCGTTTATGTATAACGTTTCAATCTCTCCGACCTTCGCATCCTTAAGCGCTGCGATCACATCCTCCGTGATTTCATCATTTGCTCGGCAAATGATTTCACCCGTGTCTTTATTTACGACGTTTTTAGCGAGAATCTTTCCAATCAGAAAATCGTCAGAAACAGTAACAGATTTGACACCCGCTTCCTCTAGTTCACGCACGTGACGAACGGTTATACGTTTACCTTTTGGCACAATGACCTTGCCGCCCTTACCTTTGATGTCAAATCGCGCGACTTCTCCCCGTAAACGCTCCGGGGTAATGTGATACTCGATCCCACCCTTTTTCATTCCAAACGTATCGAACACATAGAAGAAATTAAGGATCTCTTCGGCACTCATACCGATTGCCTTCAACAAAATTGAAACTGGTAACTTTCGTCGGCGATCGATTCGGAAGAACAGATGATCCTTCGGGTCAAACTCAAAATCGAGCCAAGATCCACGGTAAGGAATAATGCGAGCAGAGAACAACAGCTTCCCAGACGAATGCGTCTTTCCTCGATCGTGCTCAAAAAACACTCCAGGAGACCGATGAAGCTGAGAAACGATCACCCGCTCGGTTCCGTTAATAACGAAAGATCCAGTCTGGGTCATTAACGGTATTTCACCCATATAAACAACCTGCTCTTTTGCCTCTTTAATTGTTGGCTTAGAAGCCTCCTTATCTAAAAGCGTAAGCCGCACCTTCGCGCGCAGCGAGGCAGCGTAATTTAGGCCACGTTGTTGGCACTCCTTAACATCAAAAGCGGGCGCTCCCAATTCATATTCGATAAATTCAAGACGAGCATTACCGGAATGGCTATTAATTGGGAAAATCGTCTCAAACGCCGCTTGGAGTCCGTTTTTCTTTCTTTTGGACGGAGCTACATCCGATTGCAGAAACGAAGCGTAAGACTCAAGCTGCGTCGCTAATAAGTAAGGAACGGGAGCCACACCAGTTCGTTTGGCAAAGCTCTTACGAATACGTTTTTTCTCAGTAAACGAGTAAGACATAGAATCTCCGTGAGTACATATTCCAATTGGACAAATCTATCCCCTCAAAAAGGAGTTAGAGCACGGTTTGGTGATTGGCATCTACCAATCTATAGCTGACGACCGGAGGACCCGGTCCGACCAAACCCAATTAATACACAAACAATAAAAAAATAATTTTGTTATTTTTTTATTGTCTGAAAGCAGCGTCGCCTTTCGAGAAAGGCGACGCTCCGATCAGCACAAACTTATTTGACTTCGACAGTAGCCCCAGCTTCCTCGAGCTGCTTTTTGAAATCATCTGCTTCTGCTTTAGAGACTCCCTCTTTGATAGGCTTAGGTGCTCCATCAACAAGATCCTTAGCTTCTTTGAGGCCAAGTGCGGTAATTGCTCTAACAGCTTTAATAACACCAACTTTATTATCGCCAGCAGCTGCCAAAATAACATCGAACTCAGTCTTCTCATCAGCGGCAGCGGCTGCACCACCACCAGCTGCAGGAGCAGCGACGGCTACCGCAGCAGCAGCTGCAGAAACGCCAAACTTCTCTTCCATCTCGGTGATTAGCTCTGATAGCTCCAAAACGCTCATGCTAGAAATAGCATCCAAAATTTCTGCTTTACCCATTTAAATATCTCCTACAAAAATCAAAATTTTCGAAAACGCGAAAGAGCTCTACGCTGCTTCCTTCTCCTTCATATCTCTGACCGCTGCTAAGCCACGAACAAACTTTGTTGGCACCTCGTTGAGGGTTTGAACAAATTTTGCAATCGGCGCTTGCATCGTGCCCAAAAGCTTTGCTAGCAATTCTTCACGGCTAGGCATTTTTGCCAACCGAGTGACCTCTTCTTTTGACATCACCTGATTTGGCATAGCGCCCAACTTAACCAAGAACTTATCGTTATCTTTAGAAAAGTCGCTAAGCACTTTTGCCGCGGCAACTGGGTCATCTGATATTCCGTAAGCCAACGGACCTACCATCTCACCAGACAAACCCTCAAAGGGTGTGTCCTTAACCGCAATTTTGGCCAGAGTATTCTTGAGAACTCTCAAGTAAACACCACTGTTACGGGCATTCACTCGTAGCCGCGTCATTTCCTCGACAGTCAACCCTCTGTACTCAGCCAAAACGACTGCCTGAGCATTTGCGAGTTTTTGCGAGATCTCTTCGACGACTGCTTCTTTCTCTTTTCTATTGAGACTCAAGTGTTTTCTCCTATTACATAAAAGGTTTGGCGCGAGCGCCTCACCACCTAAAATTAATAGCGGCCTTAGGCTCAGGAGCTAGAAGCAAAAATTGGACCTAAAAAAATAAATCCAAAAATCCTGATTCTTGGTTTCGCTATCTGCGTAGGCAAATGAGCAATGCTCAAAAATTACGTTCTTAGAACACCTACGGTCTTTGACAGCCCCGGCCACCAAAAAAGTGGCCGAGTCCCAAAGTCTTTCAATAACTACAACTATCTATTACGCAGTCCAGCTACCCTGATCCAATCTAACCCCTGGACCCATCGTGCTGGAAATTGCCACACGCCTCAAATACACCCCTTTCGAAGAAGAGGGTTTACTTTTATTTAGCGCATCAATTAGTGCTTTAAAGTTTTCCACTAAATCTTGATCTGAGAATGATGCTCGCCCGATCGTACAGTGAACAATTCCTGCCTTATCTGTACGGTATTGAACCTGACCGGCCTTAGCGTTCTTAACAGCCTCCGTAACATTCGGAGTCACCGTGCCGACTTTTGGATTAGGCATTAATCCGCGAGGTCCCAGTATCTGACCGAGCTGACCGACGATACGCATTGCGTCAGGGGTTGCGATGACTACATCAAAATCCATCGAGCCTGATTTCACTTTCTCCGCAAGATCTTCAAATCCAACAATATCAGCACCCGCCTCCGTCGCCTCTTTCGCCTTGTCTGCCTGTGCAAATACAGCTACCCGAACGGATTTTCCTGTGCCTTTTGGTAACACGACCGCACCACGAACAACTTGGTCCGACTTCCTAGCATCCACGCCAAGGTTAACCGCAACATCAATTGATTCATCAAATTTTGCGGTGGCGCTCTTCTTCGCTAAGCCGAGCGCCTCCTCAAGACCATAAAATTTGTTACTGTCCACTGCCTCTCGAACCTGCTTGGTTCTCTTCGAAATCTTTGCCATATTAATTCTCCACCTCAACGCCCATACTTCTCGCGCTACCCGCGATGATCTTCATGGCAGCATTGATATCAGCAGCGTTCAGATCTTCCATTTTAGCTTTAGCAATTTCCTCAACCTGCGCCTTGGTTAATTTCCCAACCTTGTCTGTGTGTGGTCTCGGACTGCCTTTGGCAAGCTTGATTGCTTTTTTAATGAGCACTGATGCAGGAGGAGTTTTAACGATAAAGGTAAAGCTTTTATCCGCAAAAGCAGTAATGACTACCGGTAAAGGTAGGCCTGGCTCGTAACTCTGCGTTTTTGCATTGAATGCTTTACAGAATTCCATGATGTTCAACCCTCGCTGACCTAAGGCGGGGCCCACGGGTGGGCTAGGGTTTGCTTTCCCAGCCGGGATTTGAAGCTTTATAAATCCAATAACTTTTTTTGCCACAACAACACTCCTTAAAAGTAAGTGCGGGTCCAAACGCGCTCAATGCGCTCCCCTCAAAAAAAGACCGGGTGACAACCAATACGGCGCCACCAAGCCAATCTACTTTAGGCTTTCTCTACCTGCCCAAAATCCAACTCTACAGGCGTTGACCTTCCAAAGATCGACACCGACACTCGAATTTTATTTTTCTCGTAATTAACCTCTTCAACGTTTCCGTGAAAGTCCATAAATGGACCATCTTTCACTCGAATGCTCTCTCCAGTCTCAAACAAGACTTTCGGTTTCGGCTTCTCAACACCCTCTTGAACTTGCTCAATAATATTGTCGACTTCCTTTTGACTAATTGGCGTTGGCTTATTCCCAGATCCCCCTACAAAACCCGTGACCTTAGGAGTGCTCTTCACCAAGTGCCAAGTCTCATCGGTCATCTCCATTTCTACCAGTACATAACCCGGGAAGAACTTCCTCTCACTGATGGCTTTCTGACCACCCTTAATTTCAACCACCTCTTCTACCGGCACCAAGATCTGACCAAACAATCCAGACAGTTCCGAACGCTGTATTCTCTCTTGGAGGTTTTTCTTAACACTCTTTTCAAATCCAGAGTACGCATGAACGACGAACCACTTCATCCTTAGCCCTCTAACCCAAGTAAAAGATTAATTGCGATCGAGAGCGTTCCATCGATACCCCATAACACCAGCGCCATCACAAAAACGAATGCAACAACAACCCCGGTGGTTTGCACGGTTTCCTTCTTATTCGGCCAAACTACTTTCTTGGTTTCAACAATGGCGTCTTTAGCAAATTGGATTAGCTCTTTTCCTTGCGGGGAGAAAGACATAACAACCCCAGACAAGACTAAACCGATGAGCGCGATCAGGAACCTGACCACTGCAGGCAAATCAGCCATCATGTAGGACGCAACAATCCCTCCAACTAACAAAACTGCCGAAAGACTTAATTTGATTTTGTCCAACATTAAAAATCCAAATCCCAATACGTAATAATCAGGTCAAGCTAGTGCTAAGTGGCAGGCCAGGAGGGTCTCGAACCCCCAACCTTCGGTTTTGGAGACCGACGCTCTACCAATTGAGCTACTGGCCTAATCCAAGATAACTTTACTCGACGACTTTTGATACGACTCCGGCGCCCACGGTTCTACCACCCTCTCGGATAGCAAAGCGTAAACCCTCTTCCATCGCGATCGGCTGAATCAAAGTCACCTTCATCTGAACGTTGTCACCAGGCATAACCATCTCGGTACCCTCTGGAAGATCAACGGAACCCGTTACATCGGTAGTCCTAAAGTAGAACTGCGGACGATAACCATTAAAGAATGGTGTGTGTCGGCCGCCCTCTTCTTTACTAAGAACGTAAACCTCTGCATCAAACTTCGTGTGTGGGGTAATTGAACCTGGCTTAGCCAACACCTGACCACGCTCAACGTCTTCACGCTTTGTACCTCGGAGAAGAACACCAACGTTATCACCCGCTTGGCCTTGATCAAGTAACTTACGGAACATCTCAACACCCGTACAGGTAGTCTTCTCCGTAGCCTTTAGACCAACAATCTCTAGTTCATCACCAACCTTAACAATTCCTCGCTCAACCCTTCCTGTTACAACCGTTCCACGACCAGAGATAGAGAATACATCCTCAACTGGCATTAGGAATGCCATATCTAGCGTTCTTTGTGGCTCAGGAATATAAGAATCAAGTGCCTCAGCAAGCTTCATAATTGCAGCTTCACCATGCTCACCCGCGTCACCCTCAAGCGCTTTCAGCGCTGAACCAGTAACGATTGGAGTATCGTCACCTGGGAAGTCATACTTAGAAAGTAGTTCACGAACTTCCATCTCAACCAACTCAAGCAACTCAGCGTCATCTACCATGTCCGCCTTGTTCAAGAACACCACGATGTAAGGAACACCAACCTGACGCGCCAACAAGATGTGCTCTCGAGTCTGTGGCATTGGGCCATCAGCTGCGGAAACAACCAAAATCGCACCATCCATTTGGGCCGCACCCGTAATCATGTTCTTTACGTAGTCAGCGTGGCCTGGGCAATCAACGTGTGCATAGTGACGGTTCGCTGTCTCGTACTCCACGTGTGCTGTGTTAATCGTAATACCTCTAGCTTTTTCCTCTGGGGCATTATCAATCTGATCGTAACCCTTCGCCTCACCACCTGAGGACTTCGCTAACACTGTCGTAATCGCAGCAGTTAGCGTCGTCTTTCCGTGGTCAACGTGACCAATGGTTCCCACATTCACGTGCGGCTTTGTCCGCTCAAACTTTCCCTTTGCCATAATTCCAACCCTCAATTAATTACTGCAAATTTTCAAAAAAAAACCAAACCTGGTGCCCATGGCGCGGATTGAACGCGCGACCTCTCCCTTACCAAGGGAGTGCTCTACCACTGAGCTACATGGGCTACGCGATACAAGCCAAATACCTCTGTGGAGCGGGTGAAGGGAATCGAACCCTCGTCGTAAGCTTGGAAGGCTTCTGCTCTACCATTGAGCTACACCCGCCCGTGTACTTGGCCAAACCAATGCAACAAACAGCTTTGGGCCAATGACCGTTACCCTTCAAAACAACAAATCCTGCGCCCCAGTTACCTCAATAAATTAAATAATTCTGGTGGAGGGGGAAGGATTCGAACCTTCGAAGGCTGAGCCAACAGATTTACAGTCTGCCCCCTTTGACCGCTCGGGAACCCCTCCGAACGAAGCCGAGCATTATGAATTTTTCGTTATTCTTTGTCAATCATTAGCTTACGGAAATAGAGCGACTTTCAGGGCTTTAGAGAGCCTCAAATATACACCGTTAATTAGATAAACATGCTAACGTCCGCTGAGCGTAATTGACCCGCCGATGGTCTACTCTTTAAAGCCATGAATTAGGACCGAACGAACAATTGAGTAAAAAATAATAACCATATAAAACAGATATTTATAAATGATAATCAAGGATATACAAACAATAGAAATTCGCATTCCGTACACGGTTCTAGGAACCGCAAAAACCGATGCCTGGGGAGGTAAACACTGGTCCACGGCCGACGCGCTCCTGGTTCGTATTGAAACCGCCAACGGAATTATTGGTTGGGGAGAAGCATTCGGATACAACTCAATAGCAGCCACCAAGACGTGCATAGAGTCTCTCATAAAGCCTCTTTGTATTGATCAAAATATTGAAAATATTCAAGAATTTATGACCACTCTTCAGAAGAAATTGCATATATTTGGCCGCGGTGGTCCGGTCATTTTCGGACTATCCGGTATCGACATTGCTCTTTGGGATATATGGGCCCAAGAAAATCAAAGCTCTGTTGCTCAACTCTTGGGGGGTTCCGATTTTCGGGAGGTTGACGCTTACGCGAGTCTCGTCCGATACGAAGATCCGAAGACGGTATCGGATAACGTCAAGCACTGCGTAGACTTAGGGTTTGAATACGTGAAACTTCACGAGATAGATCTGCGCGCGATCACGGCAGCGCGACGAGCGGACCCAAACGTACGTTTAATGCTGGATGTTAATTGCCCTTGGAACACTGACGAAGCAATAGATATGGCTAGAAAGTTCCAGGAACTGGACATCACATGGTTAGAGGAGCCAGTGTGGCCGCCAGAAGATCATTTAGCGCTAGCAAAAATAAGGAAAGAAGGTGGCATTCCCTTAGCGGCTGGCGAAAATGCAGCGACACTCAAGCAATACGAAACCCTGATGGAAGCCGGGTCAATCGATTTTATTCAACCGAGCCCCACAAAAACCGGCGGAATATCTACTACTTCTGAAGTTTTTGAGCTGGCAAAAAAATACAATATTCGTGTTGTGCCGCATAGCTTCTACGAAGGTCCCGGCCTACTAGCAGCAATTCAGACTAGCGCAGCGCTATCTGACAAACCGCTTGTGGAATGGAGATTTTTTGACTGCGAGGATCATCTCTATGGAGAAGAGATTGTTCCAAAAAATGGAAAAATGTCAGTGCCTAATGGCATTGGACTCGGACTTTCACCAAGAGAAGAAGTGATCAGTAAGTACAAGGTTTAATGGGTTTCAGCCCCTGGACTGCAATCCTAATATCAACTCAATTTCGACGGGAACCCCTCTTGGTAATTGACGCACGCCGACGGCTGATCGCGCGTGCTGACCAGCTTCTCCAAATATATCAACGAGGAGATTCGACGCTGCATCGATGACTTTAGGCTGATCTTGAAAGCCATCTACGCAAGCCACAAAGCCTGTCATTTTGATCACACGAGAGATCCGAGTTAGGTCATTAAGGTCCCGTTGCAAAACCGACAACCCATTTAATATACATAGTCGCGCGGCGTCCCTTCCGAGATCAATTGAACAATCTTTTCCGAGAGTTCCAGTGATAAGGCCCGAGCCCTCAGTCCAAGGTAACTGTCCGCTTAGGAAACAAAAATCTCCGAATATTGCAGTTGGCACATAGCTAAACGCCGGCTCCCTAGGAGGCGGAAGGCTTATCCCGAGTTCGCTCAATCGCTGTTGTATGTAAGACAAAAGTAAACCCCAAGTTATCCAGATCCCAAAACATTGAGATATCTCTATTTTTCTCCCAGAGCATAACGCATGACGTGGAATATGTAGTTTTGCTCTTTCACACCTCTAAATAGATGGGCCATCGGTCCAACGGCATAAATTGCAACATCCTCGCCTCCATGCGTCTCCATGTCTAGTGGCACGAGCGATTCCTGGTGAAAACCCGGGCTCTCACTGTCAATATCTGTGAGGTCCTTGCGACCAAGGAAGATCTCCTCCTTATAGACTTCGTCGCCTCCCTTCTCGAGATCGTGAAATCCACGCCCATTCATGTACCCAATGGTTGTGTAAGGCAGGCCATCCTTGGCAAGGACCGGGGCCGATTCACCTGAATGAATAACCTTTCCTAAGATTGGGTTCCCCCTTTTTGGGTAACCAGCCAATGTCATAACGTGGCTGTGGTCAGCTGTGACTATTATTAATGTTTCATTTAGGTCAACCAATCCAACCGCTTCCTCAACTGCGTCGGAGAGTTCAATCGCATCATGCAGAGCTCGGAAAGCGTTACCCGCATGGTGCCCATGATCAATTCGCCCCGCCTCGACCGATAAAACGTAACCACTTGAATGACTGCTCAAAAGCTTGATCGCTGCTCTAGTCATGTCCACAAGTGAGGGCTGGGTAATATCGCCACCCGCTCCCCTGTCAACTGAATACGCCATATGGCTCGAGGAAAATAACCCCAAAGTCGGCACTAAGCTCGAGGAATCTAAATTTTCTAACTCGTCTTTTGTATGCAAGAACCGACTACCCGGAGATTTATTTAACCACTCAGAAATCAAATCACGACCATCCTTGCGGCGCCCCTCTGAAAAATACTTCGAGGATTCTTTTGGAATAAAAGCTCTGGCACCCCCACCGAACACAACGTCGATTCCGTCTCCGAAAGGGAATTCAATTAGTTGGCGCGCAATATCAGGCACATCAGAATCTTTAGGCACATCCGCATCTGACTCCCAATCTCGATTTGAGGTATGTGCATAGCATGCGCCCGGGGTAGCATGAGTAATCCTCGCCGTTGAAACGACCCCTGTCGCCATTCCGGCATCTTCAGCAAATTCAAAAATGTTTTTCACACTATTTTTTTGTATCCGATCCCAGCCACGCTCTCCACGCATCACCGCATCGTTGACACCAAAAACACCCCCATTTGTTTTATAGCCTGTGACCATCGCACTCATGGTTGGGGCGGAATCTGGAGTTTGCTGATCAGCGCTGTAGGTCTTGGATAATGCGATAAAAGGAAATCTCTCAAAAGACAAAAGATTCCCCTCACCGTCTACACCTCGGTTCTGTCCGTCCAGAATTCGAGCAGCCGTGACTGTGGAAACGCCCATTCCATCACCCACAAACAAAATGATGTTCTTTGCGGGAGAATGCGTTAACTGAACTTGCAGCTCTCGCTCAAGCTCATTCGAAACATCCTGATAATTACTTCCCGCCGAGGCGGTTACAGAAAACAAAGAAATCAAGGCCAAGGAACATAAATATCTGACATACATAGGAAAGAGCAAATCGAATAGAATTTATGAATTGGACATATCCTAGCAAACAAATATTAAGCTCCACTAGACGGACTCGGTGTCGTTAGCAACGCCCGAGATGGCTTTGGTTTCGCGCAAAACACGATTTTGGATAAGACATTGAATGAAGATTTATTAGAAAAAGAGGAAAACGTAAACTGGATTTACAAGTCACCTGGACGTACGACGCTATTGTCTCTAATCATCGGAGTCGCGACCACATGGGTTAGCACAAGCTTAGTCGTCGAGAACACTACGCTTGACTCATTCAGATACTTTGCGGTTTTTTCAGTACTTTTACTCTTACCTATGCTATCAATCGCTGGACTCGCGATGATCGCGACAACTGTAAAAAGCTCTGCAAATCGACTCTCATTTGCAACTAAGTTCGGGGTTATGACAGCCTCTGCTCTGAATCTTTTTGCGCTCTATGTTTTTATTCGTCTGATTTATCGAGTGTTATTTTGAAAAATTAAGACATAACTTTCAAGACAATTATGAAACAACACGGAAGAACCGTAAGCAAATGATAGTCAATTTAAACTTTGGGAGAGATCATCTCCCAGTGAACCTTGATGAATCCTGGAACGCCAGCATCATTCGGAAATCTGCAATGCCAATCGAAGCGGACCCGGCATTGGCGATGAAAAGAGCCCTAGCGAACCCAATTGGCAGTGAAAAGCTATCGACCGAGGCAAAAGGCTCTAAGACAGCAACCATTTTGATTTGTGATGTTACGCGCCCAGTCCCCAACTACATTATCCTTCCAGCCCTAATTAGTGAATTGCTTCAAGCTGGGATCCAAAAGGAATCGATAACCATATTAATAGCGACAGGCCTGCACAGGCCGAATGAAGGGGAGGAGCTTCAGCAACTCATCGGAGACCCTTGGATACTAGATAACATTCTGATTCAAAATCACTATGCTAGAAATGATGCGGACCATATCACTTTAGGTGAGACCTCTAAGGGAACAGTAGTAAAAATTGATAAGCGATTTGTGGATGCCGACTTAAAAATCGTTACTGGCTTGGTGGAACCCCACTTCATGGCTGGTTACTCGGGCGGAAGAAAAGTAATAGCTCCTGGCATCGCTCACGCAGACACCATCACCACATTCCATAATTTTAAATTCATGTCTCACCCTAATGCAGACACATGCGTGATAGATGGTAATCCGTTACACGAAGAACAGGTCGAGATTGTGAAAATGCTCGGAAAAGTTTTGTGTGTAAACACGGTGCTCGATGAGAATCGAAATCTATCCTACGCAAACTTTGGAGAAATTATTGGTAGTCACATGAAAGCCGTGGAATTCGCTGAAAAGTATGTTTCTGTTACAACAAAAGAAAAATTCGACGTGGTTCTAACGAGCGGAGCAGGTTTTCCACTGGATCAAACGTACTACCAAACCGTAAAAGGGATGGTTGTTCCCTTGCAAATTCTAAAAGAGGGCGGAAAGTTAGTCATAGCCTCACAGTGCACTGAGGGAATGGGGTCGGAAGAATACAAAAATGCACAACGCCAACTAGTCTCCCTTGGTGTAAAAAATTTCCTGAAACATATTGCACAAAAGTCCTTTGCAGATATTGATGAGTGGCAAACGCAAATGCAAACCAAAACCATGGAAATAGGATCGATCCACTTGTACGAATCGGGCTTAAATGATGAAGAAAAATCATTGACTGGCGTGGAAATTATTGATGATATTGAATTATTTCTAGCTGGCTGCATGAAACAAAAAAGTGATGGGACGTATCCGACTCTAGCAGTGATCCCAGAAGGGCCCTACGTCGTACCACTTTATAAGTACTGATCACGTAGCATTATTTTGGAGAAGAAAACTTGATAAACGAAAAAGTTGAGGTGGAAATCGCTGGCGGGCTAAGTCTAGCGCTGCCGAAAATGTTGCGTGTAAAACAGAAATTTAATGCAGACGCACTTCACGATGTTGCCCAAGCTACCAAGGAAGCATTAAGAAAACCCGAAATTCAGGAAAAGGTCAAAGCCGGTCAGGTGATAGCTGTAGGTTGTGGCAGCCGCGGAATTGCAAACATCAACGTGATTGCCAAATCGGTTATTAGCGAACTACTAAATCTAGGCGCTAAACCGTTCATTTTTCCATGTATGGGAAGCCACGGAGCCGCAACCGCTCAAGGACAAAAAGAGGTGCTCGCGGGATATGGGATAACAGAAGAGACCATGGGCGTGCCGATTAAGGCCACCATGGATACGGTAGTTGTTGGACATCTAATCGACGATACGCCAGTACATATGGACGCGTATGCCGCATCGGCGGATGGCATTGTGGTTATCAATCGAATTAAACCGCATACGGCATTTCGAGGAGCGACCGAAAGCGGGTTGACCAAAATGCTTGCCATTGGAATCGGCAAAATAAACGGTGCCGCCACCTATCATCAGCACGGTATGGATATGTTCCCAGAACTCTTACCCGAGGTTCGGGATGTGAACATCAAAAATCGGAATGTTTTGTTTGGCGTTGGTATTGTTGAAAACGCCTACGATCATACAAAGACCATCGAAGCAATCCCAGCTGAAAAGATTGCCGAGCGCGAGCCAGTCCTACAAGCGCTCGCGAAGGCGAACATGCCACGATTAAATTTTCCATCTGTAGATGTGCTCATCATTGACGAAATGGGGAAAAATATCAGTGGCGCTGGATTTGACCCTAATATAACCGGACGCAATCGACGTGCTGTTGATTGGAAATCAGATTTAGATGTTAAAAAAATCGTGGTTCTGGGACTAACTCACGAGAGCCATGGAAACGCGACTGGAATTGGCGGCGCTGATGTCACGACTATGAAGCTATTTAACCAAATGGACGTCGCTGCAACTTACGCCAACGTTATAACGTCGATGAACTTAGATGGTGCTGCTATCCCAATTGTAATGAATAACGATAACGAGGCGATCAATCTCGCCGTTAAAACCGTAGTTCGAACAGCACCAGAGAACTGCAAGATCATTCGTATCAGAAACACACTATCGCTCGGAGAAATTTTCGTATCAGAAAATTTATTAGAAACAGTTCGGTCGAATCCGAACTTCTTCGAAATTACTTCGGATGCAAAACCATTTGAATTTGATGCGGATCAGAATTTAGAACCATTCTGAAAAATAAAAATTGCATATAACCATCGAAGTGAATTTAAAAGAAGATTTTTATAGATTTTTGTGATAAGGAAAAATTCACAAGAAGAAAAGATGAACTATCTTGGTGCAAAAAAAATTTACATCGAGCAAATTTGAGTTCATCCACAAAATCTGTGGATAAGATCATCAATTATTCAAACCTGTGAACGCACACCGGTTTTGATGATTGAATTTTGTTATTCGTGCTTAAAAATTAATCAGTCGAAAAAAGAATTTAACAAACATCTTTAATTACTTATGAGAATAACTAACATTGAGGCCATTCCGTTAGAAGTTGAACTCAATAAAACAGTGTTTGACGCGAACTACACGATGAAGAACAAGCCCGCCTTATTGGTAAAAGTTTTTACGGATGAGGGAGTTGTTGGAATTGGCGAGGCTGCGCATTTTGGTGGGCCGATGGCATCTACAGCGCAAGTGATTGAACACGAACTAAAAGAGTACCTGGTTGGTTTAGACCCAACTCAAAATGAGTACATCTGGGATGTGATGCACAAGCGCGCGTACAAACATGCGCGAGGCGGAATTGTCATTGCCGCTATAAGCGGGATTGATATTGCGCTTTGGGATCTTAAGGGAAAAATTGCGGGGCAGCCTGTTTGGAAATTACTAGGCGGTTATAGAAAGCGAGTACCTGCTTACGCAACAGGTGGCTTTTATTCGGAAGGAAAAGATTTAAAGCAATTAAGCATGGAAATGCAGCAATACATTGATGCTGGTTTTCGTGCAGTTAAGATGAAAGTCGGACGAAACAGTGCAATCGAAATGTCACCCTTGAGAGTTACGGGTGATCGCGGCATAGCCGAGGTTAGTCATGAGGAAGATATTCAACGCGTTAAGACAGTCAGAGACACGATTGGTCCTGATATTCGTTTGGCGATTGATGCAAATGGTGCTTGGGATGTCGGAACCGCAATTTCGATGGCTAATAAGTTAGAAAAATACGACATATATTGGTTGGAAGAACCCATTTCCCCAGATGATATTTCGGGAAGCGCAGAAGTAGCTAGCAAAGTAAACATACCGATCGCTGGATATGAAACCTGTAGTTATGGGATTGTTGATTTTTCCCGATATATCAACGCAAGAGCTATCCATTTCGCACAACCTGATGTTGCTTGGGCCGGCGGTTTAACGGAATCTATGAAGATCGCTCACCTCGCTCTTTCGGCAAATATGCCAGTGGCACCACATATTCATGGCTCCGCGGTCGCTGTCGCCGCCGGATTGCACTACCTGGGTGCGATAAAAAACGGAAGTATGGCGGAAACCGTGTTCCCCGCGCATCCGTTAATGACCGATTTAGTTCAAGATCCTTTGACGGTTTGCTCGAAGACTGGAGAAATTGAACTACCCGAGAGCCCAGGACTGGGAATTGAGTTAAATGAGAAAGTCGTGAATCGTTACAAAGCCCAATAACAGTTGAACAGTATCAGTCCTATTCTTTTGGCTTCCACTGACGAGACTCTTGTTGCGCCCGCTTTAAATCATTGTCTTCAAGTTTTGAGGCAACATAATTTCTAAGCTTTTCAGCATCCTCTCGCTCTACTCCAGTAAGCGTCGACGCAGCCAAGTTGCTCCACACATAAGCCCGCTTTAGGTCCTTAGAAACACCAACGCCGTCAAAGTAGAACCACGCCAAGCGGTACTGCGCTCGAGCCTCTCCACGCTCGGCTGAAATTTGATAATAATTTGCTGCCCGCTTCGCGTCTTTAGCAATACCCTTCCCTTCATCTAGCATATGACCCACAAGGTACTGCACATATGGGCTACTACCCTCAACGATTTGGCTATACCACTTGTAGGCTCTAGCGAAGTCAACCGCCACTCCATCCCCACCAAAGAAAAAGATCGATCCGAGGGTCTCTTTCGCTGGCAAATACCCAGCATCGGCTGATTTTTCAAACCATTCAACTGAAGATTTTAGATTTTTAGGAGTACCGATACCATTTTGTAAGCAATATCCGAGCATATACTTTGACTGCGGGTCGTTGAGCTCAGCCGCTTTCGAAAACCACTTAAACGCAGCAGATTCGTTCTTCTCCACTACCGATCCCTCGAAGTAGATCCAAGCTAACTGAGCGTAAACCGCATCGACGCCCTGATCGGCTGCCTGCAACAAATATTTAACCGCCTGACCTCGGCTTTTAGCCTGATCGTCGCCGGTTAACATCAAAAGCCCCAAACTCCCCGCAGCCTGCGCGTTGCCTTGCTTGGCCGCTAGCTCATAGAACTCGGCAGCTTTCTTTAAGTCGACTTTCACTCCCTGGCCATTTTGATACATCCAACCGACCGCATACTGCGGATACACCCTTCCGGCCTTAGCTGCTTTCTCATACCAAGTGAATGCATCTTTGTAATTTTTTTCACCGGATATCCCTGAAAATGCAAAATATCCGACCATTTCTTGAGAATCGATATCTCCAGACTTCGCTGCGATTAAATAAAACTCCAGAGCCTTCCCAATATTTTTCTCCAGACCATCGGCACCCTTAAAGTACAAAGCTGCCGTAATCTTGGCAGCATCAAGATCACCGGATTGACCCGCCTTTCCAAACCATAGAGCTGCCTTCGAAAAATCTTGATTCACATATTTTCCAGAGTAGTACATGTTGCCAAGCACATTTTGCGCTTGCACATAACCCTGATTCGCAGACTTCTCATACCATCTTATGGATTCGGAAAAATCCTGAAGCACACCTCGGCCATGGAAAAAACTTTCGGCCAAGTAAAACTGCCCCTCAGCACTTCCCTTTTCTGCGGACGATCGAAACTCAGAGGTTGCGGAGTCATAATCCCCGTCCTTCAAAGCTCTCTTCCCAGCCTCAATGTCCGCTAGCGAATTAGACGGCAATATAATCGCGGTAAGGACTAATACGAGAAAAGATTTACTAATTAAAAATTTCAACATTCCGACCATCCAGTGAACACAAAGTTAGGCACTGCAATCGCAGAGCTACCCTCAGGCAGCCCTCCATATACAAAATACAGAGAACAAAATAACGTTGACTAGAAAATAGATCAAGTCCGCCTTACTTCCGATATTTTTCCCAGAGAATTGGAGAGCGTCGGATAAATATATCCACGAGATAAAGAAGAATCGCCAGCGCAATTAGATACACCCATACTGGAGACTTGGTATCGAGCTTTTCAGCGACCCGAAAAACTTCGTCAGAAACAGGCGAAACCTTGCCGCCCGTGGTATCAGCTATAAGTCCAAGTAGCTCTCGGTTTGTGCCGGAGAATCGGTATTCCAGAGGATAACCAGGGAATATCGTTCTGGAACCCGCCATGTCCGCCATTTGCTCTGTTATTTGATCAGAAATCACGAGAGCCCCAGAAATCGCCTTATTCCCAAGAGGCAACTCAATTTCGTAACGCCCCGGAGCGACCTGTGGCACCTCTCGAATATCTTCTGTATCACCTGTTCTTATTCGCAAATTTGGACTTAAGTTATTCAAGAACCTACCATCGAAATCTAGGAGAGTCAGGGAGAAACGAGCACTATCTCCGTTCTGAGAAACGTCAAAAAAAACGGTATCCGAACCCAGTTGCTTGAGTGAATCCCTCGTCAACTGCGCCCAAAACTTTCCGTACCCATCCCAAGTCATCCAATCAGCGGACCATCTATTTTTCACATCAGAAGAAAACATGAATACCTTACCTAGTCCATACTGCCATCGGGCCAACAAAGGTGAACCATCCTGGGTTGCGAGCACAACCTCGGCTGTGTCCTTTTCCTTAACAGCAATGTGACCCTTGAGAGCGGGAGCATCTGCGAATGTAATTCCACTCAAAGCTTGGGTTGGCTGTTTTACAACGGTGAGTATTTGCTCTTCTACCAGACTGGTACCAACCACTTTTTGCGTTTCCTCGGTAAAAATTTGAGGTATTGACTCCGCAGAGAGCGCCATATAATTACGGCCATTTCCCCAATCTGATATTTGCTTCATCAGCCCTGGATTTCCGCCTTCACCGATCGTGACCGTCGAAATCACAATATTCTTCTCGCGCATTCTTTCGATAAGTCTCTCGAATTCAGCAGGAGCGGTATCCCCATCTGACAAAAGTATGACGTGTTTTGTGGGAGCCTCTACATCTTTAAGTAATCGGTAAACAATGCCTAAGGCAGGATAAATATTTGTCTGACCACTGGCCTGAATTCTGCTGATTAGCGCCTCTGCTTTGCGCTTAGATTTCACGGGTTGGAGGGGAACTGGAACATAAGGCTGAGAATCAAAAGCCACAACGCCAAACTGATGCTGCTCTTCCAAAAGATCGAGAGATGCACGAGCCGCTTCCTTTGCGTACTCAATCTTCCTTCCCTTCATACTATAGGAACGATCGATAGCTATTACGAGAGCTAATTCCTTTTTCTTCTCCTGCGCCTTAAATTCTGCTGGAAGCAATTCCTCCAAAACAGAGTCGGAATACCCCTCCTCTCCAAAGGTATTTTCCCCTCCCGCAAAAACGAGACCTCCTCCATAGTCGCGAACGAAAGAACGAATATCCTTCATGGAAGAAACGGGTAAGGAGGTCGCCAGCACATCGGAAAGAATAATGGTGTCGAACCCCTTGAGACTGTCTAGTGATGGCAGATTATTCGCCGACCGAAGTTCAACCTCAAAACCAGCACTCTCAAGCGCAGCTTGGAGGTATTTGTTTGAGTCCTCCATCCCCTCGACGTAAAGCACTTTTGCCTTTCTCTCCACCCAAACACCAAGCGTCTGGGCATTGTTTTCCAGGAATTCATCTCCATCCATTGCTATTTCCACCGATAAATTCACATCACCCGGATTCGGAAATGAAGCAGTGAGCGCTATCTCGTTTAAACCAGTTTGAACTTGGAATTTTTGGGTGAGGATATTTTTTTCCTCTGACGCCAAAGAAAGCGCGAGGGAACCATCTCTGGGGCTATAGAGTCGCGCAAGAACACTCACTGGCTCGGCGGCTCTAATCCTTTTAGGCAAGCGAACACTCTCTATCCACGCATCACTTACCTCGATGGAGTCGGCCACCATCGGAAAAATTTTTGTGTGAGATCGCTTTGCAATTTCTAATACATTCACAACCGAACCATCAGTTTCATTTCCATCGGTGAATAATACGATTCGATTGGTCTTGTTTTTTCCGAGGGATGCCAACGATTCATCAAGGGCAGATTCAATGTTTGTGCCGGATTGCTCGATAAAATTTTCCGATAAGGTGTTAGCACTGGCACCTGAATCCAGCACAGACAAGGTCTTTGCCTCATCCAAATCTCGCACTACTGCACTATTTTTTCCAAAAACAACAATATTTGATGAAGCAGGTTTAAATTTTCCTTGAGCTCCAGCAATCCAAGAAAAGGCTTTTTCTACGTAGGCTGGACTAATACTCCTCGAGACATCAACCATGTATGAGACCGAAACCTCATCCCCACCTAATCTAAAATTTGGCTGTGCCGTGGCAAGCGCTATCAATACCAGAATTGCAGCCCGCATGAGGGTCATCAGCCGTTTATGTCGTAACGCGATCGCTAATTTACTGAACCGTGCAATTAGCCAGAGAATACCTATCAGCGGTATTAACAGCAGCGCGAGAGGATTATCAAAGGTCAGCATTTCCACGATTCAAGTTCTCTACGTTATTGCGTAACACGCCGGTGGAATAAGGTCCAATCAAGCACAAGCAAGCCGAATGCTAGGAGACAGAGAATAACGGCCAGCGAAAAACCACGGGACAGATTCGGAGCAGTTAAATCGGCGGCTACGACTCTCGAGATTCGGGACTGATTTACATCGCTAAATCTCTCAGCGCCTTGACTTACCGCTACTCGTAATGGGCCATCCTCCGTCGTGATTGTATAAAGCCCGGCCTCAATGGCATTGAAATAAGTTTGATCGGCGACAGTCCAAGTGGGATATTCCTCGCCATCCATACCATTAACTCGAACAGCACCTCCAGGAATGGCAATGATCCCAGGAGGAGCACGAATTATTGCTGGCTCGTCTCCCATCCAAGTCAATAAATTTGCCAGCAGAATTGGGAAATCCGCTAACAGCTCTATGTTGGAAGTCTCCGTATCAAACCCGAACAAAATTATAGGGTTGACACCTCCCTGAGTAACCGCCAAGGGGCCTTCGCTTTTCGAGGTCAGAAACGGCACGATAACATCCGAGGCTCCACCAAACACCACTCCGCCCTCCACGATCAAGTCGCGAAGCGACACATTTTGCATCAAAGGGTGGGCGGAATTCTTGACCACCTCAACTTGGGTGCTCATCGCATCAGTCACTTGAACAGGTAGCCATTTCGCAGGCTTAACACCAAAAATTACGGTTGGCCTGTTAGGACGGCTCTCGGGGACCACTCGATTAAATAACAGAAGGTCTGACTCGAGCTCGTCCGCGACTGCGCTCGAATACGCAAGGGCATCGATCACTTGAACATCAACTCGCGGCATCAGCTCAAGGAGCTTTAGAACCTTATCATCTGCTGAGTTTTGGCTGATGAGAAGCACTTTGATTTCCTTTTTGGACGAGAGGTAATCAAAAACCTTGTCATCAAAACGAAATCCATCTTGACTGGACGTCACCGAAACCCGCACTGCTCCGCTAGAGAACGAGGAGATATTTAATATTTGCCCAATTTTTTCGCCAGCCTTAATCTCAATTTTTCTCTTGAGTGATTCCCCCGCCTCAGAATTTAAATCCAGCTCAACGACTCGGGGTTCAAAGCCTGCATTCTTCAATTCCACAAATGCCTGTCGCTCCCCGGGGTTTCCCGGCACAAGCGCAAAATCAACATGAGTAATTCCTACGTTAGAGATGGGCTCAAAAACAGAGACCGTTTCGTAAGTATCCGGAGGAGTCCCAAGCAAAACTCCATCAGTGAATACAAACCGATGTTCTGCTACCTCTCGTGAAACTTTTGAGGGGACAACGGGATTTAATGATGTCCCAATTTCAATGTCATCCAAAATAGTTTTCGCAAGAGCAATATTCGTGAATTCAGGGATTGCTACACTGCGCTGGGTATCCACAATTAAAACGGTGCGATCCCCTGGTAATTCTGATAAAAAATCCTGGGCCAAGTTTTTCGCCATATCGAGACGAGACATTCCATTCGACATACGAGCAGCCATTGTCGGGGAATTATCTATCACCAAGATAACTTTGTTTCTACCCTCACCCTCGGATAGATCAGGTCGGTAAATTGCAAATAAGAGCAGGAGAATAATGAGTGTTGCCAATAAGAGCGACAACCACCAACGCCATCGATCATTTAACGCTTGCGAAACCCGTATTACTTGTTTCCAGACAACGTTTGACGAAACGAGCGCCTGAAGCACAGGAGGCCTCAACAAAAACAAAAGAATAACCGCCACGATTGCTAGTAGCGTTGAAGCCCAAAAAAATACGATAGGCAGAGACAAGGCTGTCACAGCGTGAGCCTTTCCTTTTTGAGCCCAATCAACGCAGCCTCTTCGAAGTTATCATCCGTATTAATTCTCAAATAACCCCACCCAGAACGACGGAAGAAGTTCTCAATACTGGAACAGTGATCGACGAATGCTTCACGATATTGGCGAAGCAGCGTTTCAGTTAAGTGTACGTTCATTGATTCATTGGTTTCAGAGTCGACCAAAACAACTTCTCCGCCTAATTCAGGAGATACTTCAGAAGGCGAAATCACATGACTCGCAAAAACCTCATGACCATATTGCTTGATCGGTTTAAAGCTTAATTCGAGTGGTTCTTGCTGCAAAAAATCCGATATAAAAACGACGAGACCACGAGTACGACCACCACCAAAATAGCGCTTGAACGTATCCGCATAATTGGTAATTCCACTGGGCTTAAGCGCCTCGAGAAAATGGAGAGTCCGCCACATCTGATTCTTACCACGTCGCCCTGGCAATTCACGCACAACGCCATCGGAGAAGGCTGCGAGACTCACTCTGTCGTGATTTAGCAGTCCAATATAAGAGAGTATTGCGGCAAGTTTCTTCGCCACCAAAAATTTACCGCCATCTGCTTGCAACATTGAATTGCTGCTATCTATAAAGATGTATATTGGGGTATCAGCTTCCTCTTCAAACAACCTTAAAACGAGTCGATCTAGCCTCATATACGTCGCCCAATCGAGATTACGCACATCATCTCCCGGGGAGTATGGGCGGTAATCCGAAAAAATCATCCCTCCACCAGTTCGCTTTGAGCGGTGTTGTCCGCGCAAATGTCCAGACACGGGACGCCGAAGAAGCAACGTCAATCCATCTAGCCGCCGAAGGAACTCTTTACTGAGGAGCGAGGACATAATGCCTAATCAAGAACTCTTGGATGCAAGTCACTAAACAGCAGTCACGAGCGTCAAACTGCTGGCATGCTGACAGACTTAATGATCTCTCCCAAGATGAAATCAGACTCTACTCTTTCAGCCTCAGCCTCGAAATTTAATAACACCCTGTGGCGCAGCGCCGGAAGTACTACAGCCTTGATATCCTCACCACTGACATAGAATCGATTATTCAAAAGGGCATTAACTTTAGCCCCAAGGACTAATGACTGCACACCCCTCGGACTCGATCCAAATCGAACATACTTCTTCGATAGGTCGTGCCCCTGGGCGCTCTCAGGATGCGTTGCTAGCGCTAATGCGATCGCATATTCCATCACCGGTTTCGCGACGGGCACCGCTCTCGCGACTTCACGCATCTCCAAAACCTCTTTCTTTCCGATGACATGTTGGCTAGTAATATCATCTTGCTGAGTTGTTCGATCAACAATGGTTAGAAGCTCGTCCGCAGCGGGAAAATTAAGTCTGAGCTTAAATAAGAATCTATCCATTTGTGCCTCAGGCAAGGGATACGTCCCCTCCATCTCGATCGGATTTTGCGTGGCTAAGACAAAAAACGGTTGATCAAGCTTATGCGTCGAACCTCCAGCGGAAACACTATTTTCCTGCATTGCCTCGAGCAACGCAGATTGGGTCTTGGGTGTGGCTCGATTAATTTCATCAGCCAAAAGCATGTTGGCAAAAACAGGGCCACGCTGGAATTCGAAAGACTTTTTACCATCATCCGTCTCTCGCACGATGTTCGAGCCAATAATGTCTCCTGGCATCAGGTCTGGAGTGAACTGAATTCTGGAAAAAGCAAGGTCCGTGGCATCGGCAAGGGTGTGCACTAACTTTGTTTTTCCCACACCCGGGATTCCCTCGAGCAACACATGACCTCGAACCAAGAGACAGGTGAGAACGTGTTCAATCACATCTCGATTACCAACGATCACTTTGGACACTTCCTCCACAACACGACGGAAGCGCTCGACAAAAACTTTCATTCCCTGCTCAGCGTTTGAACTCATTTACTCTTTCCCTTCATGAATCTTTAAGAAATACTTTTGCACTGCATTTCGTTGCTCAATTGAAACAAACTCGGCCTCAAGTGCATCAGACTTTTCATACGAACCCGTTTGAGTTTCAACACTAATTTTAGTCTTCGCATCGCCCCGTTTACTCGACTGAAATTCCCATCCCAAATCAGCATCGGACTCCTTGTCCTCGCTCTCAACTTTCGTTTTCTCTAACTTCAGCACGGCATCTAGACGTTGAGTCATTCGCCCCTCAAGCGCGAGTGCGGCCATGTGCCCATCGGGCGCACCAGTGGAGCTTCCATCGTCACCTTGCTCTTTCTCGTTCGGGGTAACGGAGCCCTTTCTGAACATCGATCCACCACTCATGTCGTTATTGCCAGCATCTGGCGACGGCATTCCCGTCGGCGTGTCCGATTGATCAGAAGTCGAATTTCTTCCTCCGAGGTCTGCGGCAGACGTTTGCACAGCGCCAATACGCTCTCCCATCTCTTCCATGCGAGCACCCGCAGTGTTTGCACTTTGCTGATTTTCCATATCCTGCTTCGCCTGTTCGAGACTTTCAATCAAGCGGTTGATATTTCTGGGGTCGGGCTGCCCGATTTCGTTCATTAAGTTTCTTGCGACATCGCCCATTTCAGCTTGAGAAAGGCTTTCGTCTCTATTAACTTCGCCCGCCGCACTGACATCTTCCGGCTTGATATCGTTTTCCGCACCGTCGAGCACTGCTAACTCTCTTTGCTTCTCTTGCAGCAGTTCGATTGCTCTATCTAAATTACCCTCTCTTAGAGCCTTTCCGATGGTCTCGAACCCCTCTTGCTCCATCAAAACTTTCGCAAGTTGCGCGAGTCCTTCGCGGGTGGCCGCTGCCTGCATGTTAATCTTATCTATAGTGTCACGCGCTCTTTTTAACGCTTCCTCCTTAACGACGGCAGTGACATCGCTATTCTCTAGAGTTTCAAGGGCCTCCTGAATATCCTCAAGAGCCTCGATCTCTCGCACCATCCCCCCCTCAACGGCCTCTGTAACATTCACGCCTCCAGAGACCACACTTGGAACTACGGAAGACTTGTTTGCAACAACCAATCCCGTCGTACTCCAAAGCAAGCCCAAGTACACAAGTAGAGATAGCCCAGCGAGCTTCACCGTCTTTGGAACTACCCTCGGGAAAACTTTCGAAATATCTACCGTCTTGACTCGGCTCTCAGCTCGGTTTACGTGCTCTTGTAAAAAGCTTCTCTCAATCTCAGATTCCGATTTCGAAGATCTTTGATCCAATGTGAAAAATAATGCACTTGTAACCTCATCCTTGAATCCAGCCTTGGAATCGACTAACTTCGCGACCTCCAATGGCTGAGGCAGTCTCCCGAATTTGATTAGAACCGCAACCAATATCGCAAGGGTCAAAACAAGTACTGATGCGGTTACGGCACGCTCCCCAAGAGCAGGAAAGGGTATTGCCAAAATAACTAGCCCGGACAATGCAAAAAATGCTATCGCCAAGACGTATGCGATCTCCTCGGTAAGACGTATCCCCCTCAAGCGGGCGCCTATGACAGAGAGAAATGAGATTAAATTCTGGCCAGACTTCATAAGGGGGCTAATTCTACCGGAAGTATCGGGTTTTGCATCCCCATGTGGCGACGTCTAAATTAATACAGTTCCCCCGGGCAGAGAAACATTCAAAGGAGGGGCGCCGTTTTTAACCGATGACCTATTTGGTTAGATATACTAATTTACATGCAGATAGAAAACCTGATGAAAATATCCCGTATCGTTTTCGCCTTGATGTGGCCAGCGTTCGCCGGCGCGGCAGATCAGCCTAATATTATCTATTTTGTTGCTAACGACCTGGGGTGGAAAGATGTCGGCTTTCACGGCGGTAGGGCCATAACCCCGAACATTGACCGCCTGGCTGAAAATGGTGCTCGATTAGAAAATTTTTATACCCTCCCACACTCGTCATCGGCTAGAGCGGCTCTCCTGACTGGAAGGTATCCGATGCGAACTGGTTTCCAGATGCTCTCGATTCAGCCTTGGAGTAGTTACGGCCTTTCACGAGACGAAAGAACACTTGCACAAGCGTTGAATGCAGTGGGATATAAAACGGGGCTATTTGGCTCGTGGCTTCTAGGGCACAGCCAGCGTGAATATCTCCCGACTCAGAAGGGATTCGATACTTTTTTTGGAAATCTCGTACAGATCGGTGATCACTACGAAAAGAAAAATATCGTTGGTCAGCCCGATTGGTTCACCAACGAAAAATTGTATTTCGAAAAAGGCTTCAATACAGATTTAATCGCTGCCAAAACAAAGAATTTCCTTGAGTCTCAACTTGGAAAAAAGCCAGTTTTTGTTTTAGTCAGCTTCCCCGGGCCTGGAGCGCCCTACCAATCTCCCGACCAATACCAGTCCTTGTACGCCGATGTATCAAGGGCATCGGAACGCGCTTACCTTGGCGCGGTATCCCATATGGATGCTGCCATTGGCGCGATAATCGAATCGGTAGAAAAGTTGGGGCAATTAGAGAATACTCTCGTCATTTTTCACAGTGATAATGGTGGCGCTGTAAAGCGGGCTTTTTTTACCGGTGACTCGGATACCAGTCAAAATGTTGCCGATAATGGCCCCTTTAGGTCTGGACAAGGATCACTCTATGAAGGAGGTTTGCGAGTACCGCTTTTGGTGCATTGGAGGGGGAAAATATCGCCTGAGGTTAGTACCGAGCGAGCGCACATTGTCGATATGTTCCCGACACTCATTAAAATCGGAAAAGGCTCATTAGAAAAGCAGGATCAGGTAAAACCCATTGATGGAATCGATATCTCACCCATCCTTTTCAATGAAGCGCGGAGCACACGACAAGAAATTCTTCTCAATGTTGACGAGTTCGGAGGCGCCATACTGAGAGACAACTGGAAGCTGATTGTCCGGAGCATACTCCCTACCTCCACCGAGCTTTACAACATCGGAGATGACCCCTCAGAGGAGAACAATGTGATAGAAAAATTTCCTGAGGTGTCTCAAGAGCTCACAAAGCGCTTACAAGATTTCGCGTGGGAGATGCAAAGATCACTTTACCTAGGGGATCTATCAAGAGCACGTCAGTACGATATGCCGATGTTGTGGGGAAATAATCCGCAACGCCCGTAAACACCAAAAACTACAGCAAAAAAGAAGTAACTATGAAACAAGTTATAAATATCGATGACCTGCGTTCACTAGCAAAACGCCGCTTACCTAAAACAATTTTTGAATTTGTCGATGGTGGCGCCCAAGATGAAATCACGCTTCGCGCAAACCGCGGGGATTTCGAAAAAATTAAATTTGTTACGCGGGTACTTACTAATATTGAGAAGCGGGATCAAAGTGTTGACCTCTTTGGAACAAAGTACTCATCGCCTCTAATTCTTGCGCCCACTGGCTTGGCTGGTATTACACGAAGAAGAGGCGAATTATTGGCAGCTAGAGCCGCGCTCGACAGTAATGTCCCGTATTGCCTATCCACAGTAGCAACGTGCAGCATTGAAGATATTACCGCGAGCGCCCCCACAGGACACTGGTATCAGCAATACGTGTTGAGAGACCGAGGGCTAACAAAAGAATTCATCAACAGAGCGAAACAGTCGAACTGTAATGCGCTTGTCATAACAGTGGACACCAAGCTACAAGGGGCAAGAGAAAAAGATATACGAAATGGCTTTGTTGTTCCACCTAAATTTGGTTTGTCTACGATTCTCGATTTTGCGTACCACTTCCGCTGGTTAGTCGACGTTGGTCTTGGACCAAAGATCAAATACCGCAACTTTGACAACACCAGTATTGACTCCAACAGCGTCATGTCGATCACCGACTTTATCAAGGAACAATGGGATACAACTCTTACCTGGAAGGACATCACTTGGTTCAAGGAACAATGGGGAGGACCAGTATTAGTAAAAGGCATTCTCAGCCAAGAAGATGCTGAAATAGCGAAATCTTTAGGTGTAGATGGAATCATTGTGTCCAACCATGGCGGAAGACAACTTGACCACTCGATATCGGCAATATCAGCACTTCCGGGAATAATCGAAAGAGTTGGTAGGGATTATCCCGTAATTTTAGATGGAGGAATCAGGCGGGGATCGGATGTGATAAAAGCTCTAGCACTTGGAGCCAGATCTTGCATGATGGGTAGGCCCTGGCTTTATGGGCTAGCCGCACGTGGCTACGAAGGCGTCAAATTATGCATCTCTATACTCCGAGCAGAAATAGATTTGTCGCTTGGGTTGCTGGGCTGTCGAAACCTGAACGAATTAACTCCAGAACATCTTCATTTTGATGTCAAGATCTAAGATGATCTAGACGCTTCCTCTTTTAGCAAAAATTGGTCTGCTAGCGCTCGATACAAAGGTTTTCGACAAACTATCTTCGAGGTTCCCGCAGCGAGCAGCGAGGCCGCCATGAGGGGTACGATCATGTCATGGTTGTCTGTCATTTCCATAACAATAACGAATGCAGTAACGGGTGCTTGGACGACTCCAGCAAAATAAGCGACCATCCCCAAAACAACAACCGCACCAATTGGCGCATAAGGCGTGAGTGCCGCTAGGTTATGGCCTAAACCCGCACCAACCGACAATGAGGGGGCGAAGACCCCCCCGGGGATACCGCTTACGTAGGATATTAACGTCGCTAACAACTTTAGTAATCCAAACGTTTCTGGGACATTCGCAGTACCCTCGAGTATCGCTCGCGCTTCATGGTACCCAGTTCCGTATGTGACGCCACCAGAGGCAACTCCCAACAAAGCTAAAAGAAAACCACAACATGCAGCGAAAAGGACTGGTCTTGATTTTGCAAAACGCCCAATCTTTCCAGGCAAACCTTTGGATACAACTATCAACAACTGGCTAAATAGACCGCCCAATAGCCCACAAATTATCCCGCACAGTAAGACTGGTACCCAAGCTGTCGACCCGTATAGAACCGCGGAAGTACTTCCGAAATATGTATAGTCTCCCAACCACCAGAGAGAAACAATTCCTGAAACAATTACCGCAGTTAGAACTGTTCCACTTGTCTTACTCTCGAAGTTTCTACTCATTTCTTCAATTGCAAAAACAATTCCAGCAAGCGGGGTGTTGAAAGCAGCAGAAACGCCAGCAGCCCCCCCTGCCAAAATCAGTCCTCTTTGCATTTCTACTCTAGAGAATCTCGTGAATTTTCCAAGAACGTGCATGATTGACGCGCCAATCTGAACGGTAGGTCCTTCCCTGCCTACCGATGCACCGGACAGAAGACCAAGCACGGTGAGCCCAAATTTTCCAATCGCAGTTCTCAAAGATAAGTAGCTATCCTTGTCCTTTACATTCTCCATTCCCAGAACAGCAATCGTTTGGGGAATTCCACTCCCCTGGCTACCAGCGAAGAAACGGCGCGTTAACCAAACAACTGAAGCCAGACCCAAGGGGCCCACGATGAACGGTAACAAGGGCGATGCATCTACCATCCGCTGATGCAATGAGTTGGCGTATTCGGCACTTTTGGCAAAGGCAATTGCAGCAACACCCACTAGGATGGCTCCCAACCACAAAGTAACTCGCCTCATCCATAAGCGTGGATTTAACCAGACATGCCGCCCGCGACGAATTACCCCCTGAGGTAGGACTCCATTCGCCATTTACCCACAGCTCCTCGAGAACATGTTTTCCAATGGCGAGGACTCAGGATTGGGCGGAGAAGTTGAATGAAGTGACAACGGTCTACTTAAGACTATAGTTTCAAGATATGCTCAGTGTTCTGACGTAAGTCAACTGTAACCTGAATAAATCAAACATTCAAATTACTTGAATATTAACTGTATGCACTAGTTATTAATTTCCCGTACCACTCGAAAACCTAGATCCTCCTCAGTAGACCCTAGGTATCTAAAACGACTTGACTCGACAACGTAAAACGGCTCATTCGATAGCCATGAACTTCCTCTGTAACCCCTCATCGAACAATCCCCCTTCAACCAAGGCCGTCCATCGACTGGAGCTCCCCTCCAATCTGGGCTCGAACAGTCCTCCGTCCACTCAAAAACGTTACCGATTGCATCGTAGATACCAAAGTCATTTGGTTTGAATTTACCAACCTCAGACATACCCGTTTCACCATCATTACATGGCGTGGATTCTAGACCATACCCTAAGGCTTTATCAGCAGACTCATCGTAGGTATTGCCAAAGTCACAGACTCTTTCCGGAGGTATATCAAAATACCTGTTCATCCCAAGGCCAGCCCTAGCGGCATACTCCCACTCAGAGTTAGATGGTAATCGATAGCGATATCCCGTAATCCTCGACAACCATTTGGTGTATAGACGCGCTTGTCTCCAACTTACGTTTACAACTGGGAATCGCGGGCCAGCCCCCTCGACCCTCTTAACGGCCTCACATCCCCCGTCGCCAACACATGCCTCCCAATCAGCATTAGTAATCTCATACCTTCCGACCGCAAAATTTAATTGGAAAGAGACGGGATAATAATATCCATCATTGTGTCCTCTTCCGGGACCCCAAGGCGGAGTCCGCATCTCGAAGGACCCAAAAGGCACTACAACAAGTTCGGGGCACCGATCACAGTCTGAAAAAACTTGACCAACCTCTAAGTCTTTTCCACCTGCATTATTAAAAAAAAATGTACTCAAAAAAAAGAATGCCACTAACGCAACATCCCGCAGAGGAGGAGACACTTTTTCTACATAGGGTTGATAGATCATTCCCGCAGTATAGGTCAAACGGTAGATATTCAAATGGAGAAGGACGTTTTGTTTAAACGCAGTTTTTCAAAGCTGAAGTGGTGGGCCTGCTAGGACTTGAACCTAGGACCAAAGGATTATGAGTCCTCTGCTCTAACCAACTGAGCTACAGGCCCACTTTAACCGAGCGTTAAACGCAAAAGAATATTTACTAGCTACCGCTATTGTTGTCCATGAAGCTTTTCAACCTCTCGGATCTAGAAGGGTGCCGAAGCTTACGAAGCGCTTTAGCCTCGATTTGTCTGATCCTCTCACGCGTAACATCAAACTGCTTTCCCACGTCCTCTAGCGTATGGTCCGTAGACATTTCGATTCCAAATCTCATTCTTAAGACCTTCGCCTCTCGAGACGTGAGGGTATCCAGTACTTCTTTCGTCGCATCCATCAGGCTAGTATGAACCGCTGCATCGATTGGGGTTGTTGTTCCTGTATCCTCGATAAAATCTCCCAAGTGGGAGTCCTCATCATCCCCAATCGGGGTCTCCATCGATATCGGTTCCTTAGAAATTTTCAGTATCTTCCTAATTTTGTCCTCTGGCATTTCCATCTTCTCAGCTAAAGTCGCCGGATCTGGCTCCAATCCAGTTTCCTGCAATATTTGCCTGGAAATACGATTCATTTTGTTTATGGTCTCAATCATGTGAACTGGTATGCGGATCGTTCGAGCCTGATCTGCAATTGATCGAGTGATTGCTTGTCGAATCCACCAAGTCGCATACGTTGAAAATTTATACCCTCGCCGGTATTCGAATTTATCAACCGCTTTCATCAAGCCAATATTTCCTTCTTGGATCAGGTCCAAAAACTGCAAACCACGGTTGGTATATTTTTTCGCTATCGATATCACCAATCGCAGATTCGCCTCGGTCATCTCCCGCTTCGCTCTTCGAGCTTTTGCTTCCCCTGTGGACATTCTCTTGTGTATCTCTTTCAAGTCCTTAAGCGGGATTCCGATTCTAGTCTGGATGTTATAAAGACTTTTTTGGCCCTCTAAGATATCTGGAGCAAATCGCATCAGAGTTTCAACATAAGGCTTCTTAACGGCGATCTCTTCCTCGACCCATTTCGGATCTACCTCCGAACCAGGGAAAGTTTTTATAAACCTCGATTTCGGCATGCCAGATTTTTCAACTGCAATGTCCATGATCGTACGCTCATGGTTGCGTACCTCTTCCACTAAAGCTCTGACACAATCGCACAAATACTCAATCTGCTTAGCAGAGAATCGGATATACAACAGCTCATCCGATATCTCTTGTTGAGCCTTGAGGTAAGCTTTTCCAGTTGTACCCCCTCGACTCAACGCCTTCAGCATCTTAGTATTGAGGGCCTTAAGTCGAGCGAACCTCTCAAGCGCGTCCTTTTTTAACTGCTCGAGGTTTGCTTTTTGAATTGCCGCTTGAGCTTCCTCATCGTCCTCATCTTCATCGGAACTGTCGTCGGCGTCATCGTCCAGATCAGAGTCATCAGACATTTGCATTTCAGCGCCATCGTCCGCCTCATCCTCTTCAGGAGCATTTGGATCGACTAATCCGTCTACGATGTCGTCCACTTTGATCTCATCAGTCTTTATCTTTTCCGCAAACTCAAGAAGTTGAGCAATTGTCATGGGACAAGCAGAAATTGCTTGAACCATGTGTTTCAAACCCTCTTCAATTCTTTTAGCTATCTCAATCTCGCCCTCTCTAGTCAAGAGCTCTACCGACCCCATCTCACGCATATACATACGCACTGGGTCAGTCGTTCGACCAAATTCTGAATCAACGGTTGAGAGCGCTTGTTCCGCCTCCTCAGCGGCATCATCATCAGCTACCGGCGCCGAATTGTCGCCCATCAGTAAGGCCTCGCTGTCCGGCGCCTCGTCGTAAACCATGATTCCCATGTCATGAATCATGCTGACGATCGTCTCTAGCTGCTCGGCCTCGAGCATTTCGTCGGGCAAAGTATCATTGATTTCCGCGTAGGTAAGGTAACCCCGCTCTTTTCCGAGAACGATCAATCCCTTGAGCTTTGATCTCCTGGCCTCAGCATCTATTGGGGGCTGATTCTCGACTCTTTGATTTTTTGGCTTTCTGCCTCGTTTTCGTTTCACCGCCACGTTTTGTGCCATATGTAACGCTCGCCCCTGACTAAATGGTATTAATTTTCTCGGAAATACAGCGAAACCAATTAAATTTATTGAATTTCAGCCGAACTCGACATTATACCGGATAACCAAAAAAATCGACGTGCTTTATTCATTCTTTAAATGTGTTGCCGACCCAATCAAAGTCCGATAACGCATCTTCTCCTCATCAGTCATATTGGAGGGGGATTTATTCATAACAAGCTCCGTCTGCCGCTGCCTAGATACCACACTCGCTATTATCTTCGTCGCCTCTACAACCTCAGTTACCAACTGCTCTCGGTCGATATTTTTACCGGATCCATAGCGGGTAAAACCATCTCTACTTAGTCTTTTCGCCAAATCCCCATACGGCTCTTCCTTCAAGCGCTCGAGGCATTCTGTTGAACTTAGCCCATCGACTGAGAAACTAATCATACGTTCCAATAATTGCAGCTCCTCTTGAGGATACAGAACAGCGAGGATACCCCTATTACTCGAGATTACGTCCGCCTCGATATTTTCTGCCAACGACAGATCGAAAAAGAGAATCTCCGATAAATGTCGCATAACCGACGGCCCCGTGCGCCTGTTTGGTGATGGCTGATCGCTCCTACGGCTGCTCTTATTAGCACCGCTTGGAGCCAAATCACTTCTCGATATGCCACTCAACTGAGACAGTCGATCCAGAAATAATGATTTCATTACCGGGGCTTTGAATTTCCCCAAATAAGGTGTTGCGAGACCGACTAATTTGGATTTCCCCTCGATCGATTTGATGTTCCCAGATTTTTTTACCAGCTCATCAAATAAAAAGTCACTTAGAGGAATGGACTCTCTCTCGAGCTCACGAAAGCGCTCAACACCGAATTTTCTAATGATGCTATCGGGGTCTTCGCCCTGAGGAAGAAATAAAAAGGATATCAGCGTGCCATCAGACAATTGAGAAATAGCACCTTCGAGTCCCCTCCATGCGGCCTTTTGTCCAGCGATGTCTCCATCGAAACAAAATACAATCTCCTTACAGTGTCTTAACAGAATTTTTATTTGGTTTTCAGTAATCGCGGTTCCCAGTGAAGCAACCACATTCTTGACACCTGCTTGGGCGAGGGCCACCACGTCCATATAACCCTCCACTACGATGGCTCGACCTTCACTGCGGATCGCGGCACGAGATTCATAGATACCGTAAATCTCATTGCCTTTACGAAATAAATCTGTCTCCGGCGAATTTAGGTACTTGGGCTCACCCGAATCAATGACACGCCCACCAAACGCGATGACATCACCTTTTGAGTTTTTAATCGGAAACATAATCCGGTTTCTAAACCGATCATACGTTTTACCCTCGTCTTTACGAATCGCGAGACCCGCGGAAATTAAATCCTTGTTATCCGTATAGTCTGAAAACACAGCCTCAAGAGCCTGCCAGTCATCCGGGGCAAATCCAATGCCAAAAAGAGCGGCAGTTCTTCCGTCAATTCCACGTCGTTTCAAGTAGTCGATAGCCAGCGGAGAATTTTTCAAACAATGCTTGTAAAAATTAGCGGTTTTCTTATTAATTTCTAGAAGGGTTGTCGCGCTTTTCTCAAATATAATAGCTTCATCGCGCCGTACCTCCGGCACCGATAAACCAACTCTACCCGCTAGTTCCGTGATGGCTTCGATAAAACCTAAACCTTGATATTCCATCAAAAAAGAAATAGCAGATCCATGAGCCCCACAACCAAAACAGTGGTAAAACTGTTTCGTTTGACTAACTGTGAATGAGGGGGTTTTCTCCTCGTGAAAAGGGCATCGTGCAGATAAATTCGTTCCGGAGCGTTTTAGCTGGACGAATTTTTCTATGACATCAACAATATCTACGCGCGCTAGAAGGTCATCAATAAAGCCTTGGGGGATCATGCCCCAAATTATCCATCATTTTTGGATCACGGGCAGTCCACCTTACAGTTACACTTCAGTTGAAAAAAAACTGAGCGAGCTATGGATCAAAGCTATTGCAATTTTGACTTAACCAATTTTGAGATTAAGGAAAAATCCGCACGACCAGCGAGCTTTCCTTTTAAAAGTCCCATCACCGCCCCCATATCTTTAGGGCCAGTAGCCCCAGACTCCGCGATGGCAGCACCAACAGCATCCGCGACCTCACTCTCCGTTAACTGTTTCGGCATGTAGGTCTGCAAAATTTCAATTTCGGATTTTTCTGAGGTCGCCAAATCATCTCTACCCGCTTCCTCATACATTTTTATAGATTCACGACGCTGTTTAATCATTTTTTCAATCACAGAAATCACATCGGAATCAGATAGGGTTACACGCTCATCAATTTCACGTTGCTTTATAGCAGCCAACAACATACGCAAAGTAGACAACGCCACAGCTTCCTTGGCCTTTAAAGCTGCTTTCATAGCATTTTCAATGTTTTGCTTAAGCCCCAAAGTACTTACCTCCAAAATAAAAAACGGTGATGAGATCCCTCACCACCGCCATTAGCTATATACGAATTACTAAGTTCTTCAGTACATCTTTTGAGGAAGTGTTTGGCTACGGATCCTCTTGTGGTGTCTCTTCACCGCGGCCGCGTGCTTTCGTTTTCTCTCGGCCGTTGGTTTCTCATAGAATTCTCGTGCCCTTAGCTCGGTTAACAGGCCAGTCTTTTCAACAGTTCTCTTAAACCGGCGCATAGCCACCTCAAATGGCTCATTCTCTTTGACCCGAACAATAGGCATATAAATATAGTTCCTCTGCTAAAGATTTTGCGAAAGGGCGAGATTCTATCAATAATAGGGATCTTTGCAAACCCGCAAGTAAACCCTCGAGGTGAGGATAGCAACTTGATAATACTTGGCTTTGAAAGTTCATGTGACGAAACTGGTGTTGGAATTTATTCAATCAATCAAGGGCTTATATCCCATTCCCTGCATTCTCAGATTCAGTTGCACGAAAATTATGGTGGCGTAGTGCCAGAACTCGCCTCCCGAGATCACCTTAAAAGGATCATAAATCTCACCAAAACTGCCTTATCGGATGCGAAGATCACACTTGACGAGATTGATGGCATAGCCTACACCCGAGGCCCGGGGCTCGCCGGCGCGCTCTTAGTAGGGGCATCGGTGGCAACATCCATTGCGTACACCAAGCGCATTCCATGTGCTGGAGTGCATCACTTGGAGGGTCACATCCTATCTCCCTTCATAAATACGGAAAAAAGAGACTTCCCATTCTTGACGCTCCTCGTGTCTGGAGGTCACACGCAATTAATAGAGGTAAAAGCAGTAGGAGAATATTTATTACTCGGTGACACTCGAGACGACGCTGCTGGAGAAGCATTTGACAAAACTGCAAAGCTCTTGGGTCTGCCGTATCCTGGCGGCGCAAAACTATCTGAATTGGCCAAAAACGGTAGTGGCCAAGCATATGAATTTCCGCGTCCCATGCTCGATCAAGATAATCTTGATTTCAGTTTCAGTGGGTTGAAAACAGCAGTTGTAAATCTCGTTAATAAATCTTCTGAAGAAAGAAAAACTCTATCCGAAACAAACCGCGCAGACATTGCCGCATCCTTTGAAGACGCCATTACTGACGTTCTCGTTAGTAAAAGTCTCAAAGCGCTACGAACTAAACACCTGAAAAGACTGGTAGTGTCTGGTGGGGTTGGAGCTAACTCGGCCTTACGAAAAAAACTAGATCAAGCCAGCGAGAACGAAGATTTCGAAACACTTTACCCCCCGATAGAGTTTTGTACAGACAATGGGGCGATGATCGCACTCCTAGGCGCAGAAAAAATAAAGAATGGCGTCTTGGGGCCAGCCCCATTCGATATCAAACCGCGTTGGCCGTTAACTCAATAATTAAATCCGAAATACTCGTTAAGATTTCGAGCCAATTTTACTTTCACGACCGCTCAAAAGATTTCTTATATTTTTCGAATGTCGGGAAATTAAAACAATTCCCACAATACAAATCGAGTAGAAGACTGCGTTTAACTCAAAAATAGAGTAGGCAACGAACATACACATCAAGGAAGACAAGATTGCAGCGAGGGATGAGTACCGAGTCACAATCGCAACGATCAACCAAACCAAAATAGAGGCGAGACCTAACGTGTAACTAAGAGCCATGAGGCCTCCGACAGCCGTAGCGACACCCTTCCCCCCTCTGAAACGATGAAAAATTGGGTAGATATGACCAAGAAATACACCGACAAGGGATATAGCTAACAGCAACTCTGATTCTTCAGCAGTCAAGGCAAACTCGTCAAAGCAGAGCCGGGACCCAATAATTGCAGCCGCACCTTTCAATGCATCACCGATTAAAGTAAGGAGAGCCGCAACTCTATTCCCAGTTCTCAGTACGTTTGTTGCACCTGGATTACCGGAGCCATGTGCATAAGGACTGGGCAACTTGAATGCTCTACTAATTAACACAGCAAAAGAAACAGAACCAATCAAATAACTAATTAAAAAACACAGAAAATAATTCATAGCCCCCCCTTACTTAGCCTCGTGGGTGATGTTTCTCATGTAAAGATTTCAGCCTCTCCTTCGCAACATGCGTGTATATCTGCGTGGTCGATACATTGGCGTGGCCGAGTAGGAGCTGAACTACCCGAAGATCCGCTCCGTGATTCAGCAAGTGAGTCGCAAATGCATGACGAAGGGTATGCGGCGATACCTTCTTTTTGACACCCGCGACAAAAACATACTTTCGAATTAAATTCCAAAACGCTTGCCTCGACATACCCTGATGCCGGTTCGTAACAAATAGAGTGTCTGATATTCCCCGACCAAGAATTACCGGCCTGCTTATCTCGAGATATTTTCCTACCCAATCTCGCGCAGGCTCGCCAATTGGAATGACCCGCTCCTTAGAGCCTTTTCCAACAACACGTATAACTCCTTCGGACAAGTTAATCTGATTCATTCGTATCGAAACAAGTTCGGATACCCTCAAACCGCTACCGTAGAGAACCTCGAGCATTGCCCGATCTCGTATGCCCATAGTACTGTCCGTATTTGGGGCTTCCAAGATTTTATCAACGTCGATCTCGATAAGGCTTTGTGGGATATTTTTCGGAATCTTGGGAGAGCGAATTTTTAACGTGGGATCCTCTTTGACACTCCCCTCTCTCAATAGAAATTGGTATAACCGCTTAAGCGTAGATAACAACCTAGCTGAAGTTCTTGGTTTTTTAGATTGACTAAAAGCATCCGCCAAGTAAGCCAATATATCTTGACGGGTAACTTCCAGTAGCGATTTCTCCCTACCATTCGCTTTCAACCAGCGCTCGAAAATAACGAGGTCAGCGCGGTAGCTTGCGAGTGTATTTTTAGCTAGTCCATCTTCTAACCAAATCGCATCACAAAAACCATCAATAATCTCGTTATTCGATAGGATTGGGATCGCTGGCATTATTCGATTGTACTCTCATGTTTTAAAAGCCAGCTTTTCACCCTGAGGGCGAATCCACCCCTCGAGTGCATAAAACCACCAACCCCATGCTTAGCAACTACACGATGGCAAGGGATTAAAAGTGGTAACTGATTATCTCCACATGCCATTCCTACTGCCCTGGGAGAAGAATCCAAGCGGGTCGCGATTTCTCCGTAGGTTTTTATCTGTCCTGGTTTGATTTTCTCCAACTCATGCCAAACGCGTAAGCGATGATCTGTGCCCGATATGTAAACTGGTAACGTAAAAACATGCTTTGGATTTTCGATATATTTTTTGATTTGAGTGATAACCTCGAACGATAGCTCATCGCTGGGTTCCTTCTCAGGAGTTGTTAAAGGCAAGTATTGGATCCTTACAACGTGTCCACGATTAATGCTAATACCAATTACAGCAAACGGCGCTGCGAAAGAAGCAGATAGGACCGGGGCAACTATCTTCTTTTTACCCACCATAGGTAGACTCCCAGACAGATCAAAATGGCTAGCCCAGAGAAGTTACTAGCGATGGTGGGATAACAAAGCGAGAGTCCGGAGGCGATGAAAAGGAGTCTGGTAATCTTTGAAATCTCTCCTCGCAACCAGCCTTGAGCCCCTATCGCCAACGAGAGTACTCCAAGAATTGAAAATGTCAGCGTAAGCACAATCGACCAATCGACATTCCTAAGTAATAGCTGAGTTCCACTGGAACTCAACACAAAAGTGAACGGTATGACAAACGCTGGTAACGTGTATTTCCAACACTGTAACGTTGTACGGTGAGGATCCCCACCCGTTATTGCCGCAGCGGCGAAAGGAGATAATGCGGTAGGTGGTGATACCTCAGACAAAACCGCATAATAGAAAATAAACATATGCGCAGCGTAATCTGGTACTCCAACCTCGATAAGAGCCGGTGCCGCAACAACCGCACAAATGATGTATGAGGCCGTCACAGGAACAGCTAAACCAACGACCCACACCACCAAGCCTGTAAGAATTGCGGTAAAGAGTAAATTGCCACCAGCGAGTCCAACCACAATTGATGAAAACTTAAGGCCAAGGCCAGTGAGCGTAACCACTCCAACAATGATTCCGGCTGCAGCACAAGTGACTGCAACATTTACAACTCCAGTTGATCCTTTTGATAAGGCAAGACATAAACGTCTTACACCCAAGCTAGAATTCGCACCCAAATAACTAGAAAAGACTGCGATAACTATCGCCCAAAAAACAGAGAGGATCGGGGAAAATCCAAACAGCAGCATCCCAACAATGCCGATGAGCGGAAAGAAAAAATAACAGTCCCGAATCAACTCTTTGACAGATGTATTGGTTTCGCCACTTCTTTGATCAATGCTGAATTTTCTTCCGTCAATCGCGACCATAAAGAAGAGTGATAGGTAATACAAACACGCGGGCAGGAGCGCCATCTTCAGTACCGTTAAATACGGAACCTTCAAAAACTCAGCGATCAAGAAAGCAGCGGCACCCATAATCGGTGGACATAAAATCGCTCCGAGGCCACCTGCTGACAACATACCTCCTGCCGCATTCTTCGGATAACCTGCCCGCGTCAATAATGGAGAGGCGACTGAACCAACTGTTACCGTGGTCGCAACGCCACTACCCGAAACGCTCCCTAGGAGAAAGGATGAAAGGACAACACTATTCGCTGCAGCGTTCTTCGAGTGTCCCATTATTCTCAACGCAAACCTTATAAAAAACGAACCAGCACCCGTCTCAACCAAGACTGCACCAAAAATAGTGAACAAAATGATCAAGGTCGATGACACATCTACTGCGGCACCATAAATTCCCTCCAAAGTAATCACCATGTGCCCAACAATCCGTCCTAGATCGTATCCACGATGGAGCCAAGGAGACGGTAGTAAATTACCAAACAGGGCATACAATAAAAAACCAAGTACCACAGATAGCATGATCCATCCTGTGGTACGTCGTACCGCCTCAAGCACCGCCCCAATGACGATCAACCCCACACACATGTCCCACTGATTTGGGACCGTGGCCCGATCATAGAGATTGTCACCACCAAAATAAATATACGCTGCCGACACAACCACTAGCAAAACAGCAAGCCAATCCCACCAAGGAATTTTTACTCGATGCTCACCACGCTGGAATGGGAATATCAAAAAACATAAACTCAAAATCATCGCCACGTGCATCACACGGAGAACCGGCGCAGACACAACCGATACTGCCGCATACAAGTGAAAAAGCGTCGTGGCTAGGGCGATAGAAAAAATTATTCGGCGCAAACCCAAAGACAAGAATTCACTGTCACCCTGCTCCTCAGCCAAAAGCTGATGAAGAGAGTTATTTTGCTCCTTCAATCGTCAACTCTTTCAAAGTTGATATTACTGACTCGCAAAACGCACCCCTCGGGATTCGTAGAAACTTAAAGCAGCCGGATGAAAATCCACTGGAGAAAAAGATTTATTTTGGTTCTCAATGCTGATCTGAGCTGCCTCCTTATGAACCAAGGCTAACTTGTCAATTTGATCAAACATCAACGCTAGAATTTGTTTTACCTGTTCATCTGGCATATCTTCTCGTGCAAACAGTATGTTCCAGACATTAGCATTGGTGGTATCACGCTCAATCCCCGGATAGGTCCCCTTCGGGATATTACCTTTGACGTATAACTTTCCGAATTTCTCATTCATTTTTTCAACTACGTCCGCGTGATCAACGAGCTGAAGTTTGAACCCGGGAGTAGCAGCCAGATCTGTTACAGCCGCGGTCGGCAGTCCTGCCGCAAAAAAGAATGCATCGATCTTTCCATCTCGCATGGCATTCACCGACTCGACAGCCGACAGACGTTCCTTACGAACGTCTTCCTCAATACCAAGCGCATCTAAAATTCTCAAAGCCATTAATTCGGTCGCACTTCCGGGAGATCCCACAGAAATAGCTTTTCCAATGAGGTCATTGGGTGACCGAACAGTGCCATCATCCTCAGTTACAAAATGCATCCTATTCGGATAAAGAACCGCAATTGTCTTTATTGGAAGAGCGCCTCCGCTGAAACGTCCTGAGCCATTCACCGCATCATGCGCGGCGTCAACCATGGCAAATCCAAGATCGGCTTGCCCAGCTCCCACCAAACGCAGATTATCAATAGAGCCGCCAGTCACCTCAGCGGTCACCTGATATCCCGGAAGATGTTCTGACAGGATGTTTGCAAGTCCACCTCCCAACGGATAGTAGACACCCCCGGTCCCCCCGGTCGTGATTGAAAGTATTTTTGATCCTTGATCGCAACCAATAATGGTGCTCAGAGAAAAAGCGAGAAGAATTCTTAGAAGGGCTCTCATAAAGCTTAGCGGAATTTTACAGACAGATTTCAGGGTAAACGAGTCCATCTACCTTGTCTAATTAAAGGGTATAAAAAAAGGCAACAAAGTCGCCTTTTTTTCTCGTTATGTAAGCTCTGATTTACGCCGATTCAGCTCTTGCTCTGTTCGGGAGCTTCTCTTTAATTCTTGCGGACTTGCCTGACCGGTTACGGAGATAGTAGAGCTTAGCGCGACGCACATCTCCTCGTCTCTTAACCTCTATTCCAGCGATGAGCGGCGAGTGTGACTGAAAAGTCCTCTCAACCCCAACACCAGACGATATTTTTCTGACCGTGAAAGACGAGTTGAGGCCTCGGTTGCGCTTCGCAATCACTACACCCTCGAACGCTTGAATCCGCTTTCTCTCACCCTCGACAACGTACACGTTAACTACGACGGTGTCCCCCGGGGAAAAGTCGGGAATTGATGCCCCAAGGCGTTCTATTTCTTCTTTTTCAAGTTGCGCAATCAAATTCATCTCTACACTCCTAAACCCAGCATTATAGCTGTTTTTATTATTTCGTAGCAATATCTTTGCTACCGCAATCATTTTGAGACCTCAAAGATCCTCCGGCCAAATATCAACCTGGTTTCGCTTCAAGTAGGTCTGGTCTAACGAATTTGGTTTTTTCTAGCGCCTCTTTTTTCTTCCAGTCATCGATCTCTTTGTGATTCCCAGACAACAAAACCTTGGGTACAGACAACCCCTCAAATACCTCTGGCCTAGTGTATTGAGGATATTCGAGCAGCCCGTCAGAGTGCGACTCCTCGACAATAGACTTATCGTCATTGAGCACTCCCGGAATCAAACGAATCAATGAATCAAGCAAAACCATTGCTGGTAATTCCCCTCCCGAGACTACGTAATCTCCCACTGACACCTCGAGATCAACCTCCAAATCAAATACTCTTTGGTCTATACCTTCATATCGGCCAGCCAGCAGGATCAATCCATCCATGGCCGTGAGTGTTTTCGCCAACCTTTGTGTAAGCGGAACCCCCGCGGGCGTTAATGCCACCGTTTTGGGATCTCCCACACCGCAACTTTTCTGACGTGCTTTTGCCGCTCTGATTGAGCGCACGATAGGCTCTGCCATCATCACCATACCTGCACCGCCACCAAACGGCCTATCGTCAACAGTTCGCCTTTGATCGCTCGAAAAATCGCGCGGGTTCCACACAACCAATTCATAGTCGCCTTTATCCCGGCCGCGCCCAGTGACACCATATCCTGTCAATGCATCGAACATATCGGGAAATATTGAGACCACGTCATAACGTTTCATATCATTCACAACCACTTATATTTAAAAATCTAACTGCCAATCGACGGTTATCCGAGAGTTCACTAAATCTACGCTCCTCAGTATCGGGTCCACAGCTGGAATTAAACGCTCTTTTTTTTGGTCAGTTACCACTAAGAGAGGGTTAGCGCCGGAATTGGTTATTCTGGATAGAACCCCAAGACTATCGCCTTCCAAATTATGGACCTCAGCCCCCTCGAGCTGAAACCAGTAGAACTCGTCATTCGATAAAACTGGGAAATCCGATTGCGGTACCGCAATGTCGGCGCCTTTGATCGCTTGAATTTGCTCTCGATCAGAGAATTCCTCAAATTTTACGAAGTAATATTTTTGCCTCACCTCATGAGAGACGACAGTCAGCGGCAACCACTTTTCAGTGGATCTAAACCAATATCTTTTAAAAAAGAGGAGTGTTTCTGGAATTTCGGTGTAAGGATTTATTTTTGCCCATCCCTTAACACCGAAGGGGCTTACTACGCGCCCGACCCTAACTAATGCTTCAGTTTGATCCCTGGCGTCCAAGCTGTTTAACAAGACGAGCGGCGGTATCGGATAGCTTCGCTCCACGACCTTTCCAAAAATCCAGGCGCTCAACGTCTATCCTCAAACTCTCGGTACCCTCCGGAGCCTGAGGATCATAGAAGCCAAGACGCTCGATGAAACGACCATCTCTGGCGTAACGCGAATCAGCTACAACCATGCTGTAGAACGGCCTTCTCTTTGCGCCGCTTCTGGACAATCTGATAACTACCATCAACCGTACCTCAAATGTGAGTAATTTTCACGAAGCCGCGCATTATACGATGCTATCGCCGCATCTCGCAACAGCTAACCCCCCCTTTAGGAAAATCAGGACCTAAAAATCCACACGAACACTCGGATAACTCGTTATTTTTTAAAAATATCATCAAGAAAATCAATGATTTCTGATGTCAAAACATCCTCTTTTCCTTCAAAAAAATGTAGGCCATTTTGAATAACCCGCTGACGCGACCCCGGTACTTTCAAGATTTGTTTTTTTCGCTCGTAACCCCCTACCTGAGTTATCTCCCAATCCTCGGATCCGTAAACGTCCATTACCGGTATCTTTATTCGGAACATCTCCTGTAATCCGTTCAGAATACTTATAAATACCCATGCTTTAACCAAAGTCTCGTCTGCAGCAATCAAATATTCGTTTGCCATCGTCGCCCCAAGACTGTGCGACACAATGGCAATATTCTCAAACCCCTCTTCCCTCAAAAATTCTGCGGCCAGATCGAACCTTTCACCCGCCTCTGGATATGTGGGGATATAGTCACCCACTTTCGCCCCCCCGCCCAAAACTGGCAATTGAATGGATAACGTCGTATATCCAGCGTCAGCCAAAAGCACCCGAAGTGTTCCATACAACTCGAAATCAGGATTCCAACCCCTACCATGGGCCACGATGATGGCGCCTCTCGGTTGCTCCGCCTCCGTATACAACCCTAAAAATTTATGTCCGTTTTCTTGCTCGAGCCAAACAGGGTCTCCAACAACAACCATCGGTAGTATTTGATCCGCCCAATTTTTTTCCCGGTCGTAATCAAGCTTCGGTCGCTCAGCAGCAAATAATGAAGAGCTTTGTGATCCCGCGATTATTACAATCGTGAATAAAATCTTTAAATACCAACTTTGAAATTTCGACATTACTACTGGAACCCTCCTGGAAAACCGCTTTTACCACCCATTAATTTTTGTAGAAGACCTCCGCGCTTGCCCATCGTCTTCATCATTTTCTGCATTTGAGCGACCTGGTTTAGAAGCTTATTCACCTCTTGAACCGTGACCCCCGCACCCGAAGCTATCCTCCGTTTTCTCGACGCTTTAATGATCTCTGGCCGATCGCGCTCTGTCGGAGTCATCGAGTCAACAATTCCAATTGTGCGATTCACTGACTTTTCATCCGGCATCGCTCCCATAGGCGCTTGAGCAAACTGAGATGGAAGCTTCTCCATGATCTTCCCGATACCTCCCATCTTTTTCATCTGCAACATTTGGTTTTTGAAGTCGGTTAATGAAAATCCGCGGCCTGATTTTATTTTTTTTACGAGTTCAGCGCCCTCTGAAGAGTCTATAGTTCGCCGCGCCTCATCAACGAGAGAAAGAACATCCCCCATTCCTAATATACGCGATGCAATTCGATCGGGGTAAAACGGCTCGAACCCGTCGGGTTTTTCTCCAACACCAACAAACTTTATCGGTTTGCCAGTGGCCTTCCTAACGGACAGTGCAGCACCACCCCTCGAATCTCCGTCCATCTTAGTGAGAATCACCCCAGTCAGATCAATCGCCTCTGAAAAGCTTTTAGCGACATTTACAGCATCCTGGCCCTGCATCGAGTCAACAACAAACAATGTCTCAGCCGGATTCACCGCTTGATGGACAGACCGCATCTCCTCCATCATCGGCTGATCTACCGAAGTTCTACCAGCGGTATCAATGATCAATACATCATGAAATTTTTTGAGTGCCTCTTGGCGAGCCTGAATAGATATTTGAACCGGATCTAACTGGCTAGGCGCACTAAAGTAGTCGACACCCACCTGGGAGGCGAGTAACTCCAATTGCTTTTGTGCAGCAGGCCGGTATACGTCGCAACTGGCAACTAATACTTTCTTTTTCAGGTTTTTTAAATGTAATGCCAATTTCGCAGTGCTCGTGGTCTTTCCGGCACCCTGAAGGCCAGCCATCAAAATCACGATCGGGGGAGAAGCAGCTGTGACCAATCCAGACTGCTCGCTACCCATTAACTCTACGAGCTGGTCTCGAACAATTCCTATAAACGCTTGGCTTGGGGTCAAACTAACAAGCACCTCTCGACCTTCGACCTTCTGTTTGATGTGGTCAATAAATTCTTTGACAATATGAAGAGAGACATCTGCCTCGAGCAAAGCAATTCTGACTTCTCGCACGGCGTCTTTGATGTTGTCTTCACTAAGTCGTGCTTGACCTCGAAGATTCTTGACTACCTTAGATAATCGCTGAGTGATGGTTTCTAACATTTAGAAATAAAGATCCCGCTAATGTGATACACAACAGAACGTACTGCAGTGTAAAATCTGAATATATGAACCACATTCTAATGCATATCATTGCATCGGCCTGCTACTTCGCTCTGGCCTTGATGGCTTGGCTGAAAATCTCAGAGTCGAAGGCAGATATTCCAGCTAACCAAAAAATCCAATCTGGCTCGGATGTAAGTCTTCTCGGCCTACTTCCCATTTCCCTTCACCTTTATTTGGTTGTATCCAAGATGCTCGAGGGTGGCGGAATACATCTAGGGTTGGGGGTCTTTACATCCTTGGTATTCGCGTGCGTCTCAATCGCTTATGTAATTTACGGATTTGTGAGTCGTAATAACTCTTTGCTGTTTCTCTCGTTCCCATTCTCGGGGTTCGCTTTACTTTTAGCCATGCTGGATGGAGCGACGGTCGCCGTACCTAATACTGAATTTTTATTATTCAAGACTCACCTAATACTCTCGGTAGTGTCGTATGGACTATTTACCGTCTCGGTCCTTCATGCGGCGTTGATGAGCTCGGTAGAAACAAAATTACATCGTCATATCATTTCGCCTTTAATTGGCAATCTTCCGCCGCTTTTACAGCTGGAAAAAATTCTCTTCGTGGTCATCTATCTAGGATTTTTTTCACTCACCCTCGCACTTTTGACCGGCATAGTATTTTCCATGGAAATCGGATTGCCAGCGATTCCCTTCTCCCATAAGAGCATCTTTAGTATTTTGGCATGGGGATTTTTTCTATGTTTGATTCTGGGTCGAGTCGTATTGGGATGGCGTGGACGCTTTGCCCGACGATTGTTGTTCTCAGGGTTCACACTCCTAGTTCTTGGTTACCTAGGTTCTAGATTTGTGGCTGAAATTATTCTGCATCACCCACAATACTGAAAATATATCGCGAATCGTTGACCGCCCCCCAAAGGAGGACATGAATTGGACGAAATTCCCATAGGAACCCTAATAGGGCTTTTTGTTGTGCTTCTCATAATCTCAGGATTTTTCTCAATTTCTGAGACCAGCATGATGGCGCTGAACAAATATCGACTGAAACACCTTGCGAAGAAAAATCACAAAGGTGCAAAGCGCACGGTGCGGTTACTGGATCAGACTGATAGACTTCTCGGGTCCATTTTGCTTGGCAATAACCTTTCCAACACCGCAGCAGCTGCACTCGTTACTGCGATTACATTCGAAGTTTTCGGACAATCAGAGTTTTCTCTTACCCTGGCGACCCTGATCGTCACAGTCGCTCTTTTAATTTTTAGCGAAATCACTCCAAAAATAATCGGCGCAAGTTATCCGGAGCGTATAGCACTACCCGCTAGCTTTATACTTGAGCCATTAATGAAGATCATGCATCCGATTGTTTCGCTGGCAAATATCATTGTCAGAGGAGCGCTCTGGGTGATAAGAATAAAACCTCCAAAAAGTGATGCAAGCTATACGCTAAACCAAGAAGAGCTCAGAACTTTAGTGCTTGAAGGAGGCAATTTTCTGCCGAAGAAACACCGAAGCATGCTTCTCAATCTTTTTGATCTACAACAAATTAGCGTTGAAGATGTGATGGTCCCGAGAGCAAAAATTGAAAGCATCAACCTCGAGGAATCGATAGAAAATATCCGACAAGAAATTGCAACATCGAATCACACGAGGTTACCTGTTTATAAAGGCGACCCCGACGAAGTAATTGGAATTGTCCACATTAGGAAACTTCTCAAT
>JAURFP010000080.1 GCA_030834275.1 Burkholderiales bacterium
CCCTAGGGGCACAGGAAGGAGGTGCAATGCGCCTAGGTCCATTGCTCCAACCAATCTTCTGAGGCTTGCGCCAACAATTGATACACGTGCTCAAAACCGTGATCTCCTCCGTAATACGGATCTGGAACACTCTGTTTGTAAAAGCTTCGGCTAAACTCTAAGTAGAGCTCTAATCGCGCCCTCGCTCTAGTTGGTTGCATTTTGCGCAAGCTATCGAGGTGGCCGCTATCCATCGCCAGAATCAAGTCAAAATCAAAGAAATCCTGCTCTTTCACTCTGCGTGACGTTAACTTCGATAGATCATAACCACGGCGCTTAGCCGCATGACAGCTTCGCTCATCTGGCGCTTCTCCCACGTGATACCCATGGGTCCCTGCAGAATCGACAAAAATCTGTTTCGACATCCCGATATCAGCGATCTTCTTTCGCAGCACACCCTCAGCCGTTGGTGAACGACATATATTTCCAGTGCATACAACCAACAGCTTAAAAGGTTTTTGTTTCATTACAAATTTGCTTGTAGTGCCTATACATTTCCGCTGATTAGTTGAGTTTTTAACTGATTAAGAGTATCTCGATAATTTGCCGCTTGTTCGAACTCCAAATTTTTAGCAGCTTTAAGCATGAGTTTCTCAACTCGTTTCATTTCAACTAGGATTTCGCTCTCAGATCTAAATGATTTTTTAGCAATGCGAAGACTCTCTTTTTTATCACTGGCTTGTTGAGAAAATACGCCATCAATCAAATCTTTTACGGGCTTCGCAATACCGATCGGCGTCACATTATTCTCAACATTAAACTCAATTTGTTTTGTGCGACGTCGATTAGTTTCAGCTATCGCTTTTTTAATAGATTTGGTCTCAACGTCTGCATACATTATTGCAGTGCCATTGATGTGTCTAGCTGCTCGCCCAATTGTCTGTATCAGGGATCTTTCTGAGCGAAGAAACCCCTCTTTGTCTGCATCCAAAATAGCCACCAGCGACACCTCCGGGATATCCAATCCCTCTCTAAGTAAATTTATGCCCACCAAGACATCAAATTCACCAAGTCTGAGATCGCGAATGATCTCCACCCGCTCGACCGTATCGATATCAGAATGGAGATATCGAACGCGAACGCCATTCTCAGACATAAAATCTGTCAGATCTTCAGCCATGCGTTTGGTAAGCGTTGTCACGAGCACACGCTCTTGCGACCGGACGCGTATATTTATTTCAGATAGCAAATCATCCACTTGAGAGCTCGCTGGTCGAACTTCAATTTTTGGATCCACGAGTCCAGTTGGGCGAACGACCTGCTCGACGACTTGGGCTTGGTGATTTTGCTCATAATCTGATGGAGTTGCCGATACAAATACGGTCTGTGGCATTAGACTTTCAAATTCATCAAATCGTAAAGGACGATTATCTAGGGCGGACGGCAGTCTAAATCCATAGTTAACGAGGTTTTCTTTCCTCGCTCTGTCACCTCGGTACATACCGCCCACTTGAGGAACTGTCACGTGCGATTCGTCGATAAACATAATCGCATTCTCAGGCAAGTAGTCGATCAGCGTCGGTGGCGGATCGCCCTGTTTTCTGCCAGATAAATGACGTGAGTAATTTTCAATACCTTTGCAAAATCCCATTTCGGTCAGCATTTCAAGATCGAAGCGTGTTCGTTGCTCAATACGCTGCGCCTCAAGCAATTTGCTCTCCGAGAGGAACCTCTTGGAAGTGACCTGGAGCTCTTCCTTAATGGTCTCAATAGCTCGCAAAACTGTTTCTCTTGGGGTAACGTAATGACTCGAAGGATAGACCGTGTATCGTTTGGCTTTGTGAAACACTTGTCCGGTAAGTGGATCAAATACCGATAACGACTCAATCTCATCATCGAATAAGCTAACGCGAATAGCTTGCTCAGAGTTTTCTGCTGGAAAGATATCAATAATATCCCCGCGAACTCTAAACACTCCTCGCTTAAAATCCATCTCATTACGTTCATATTGCATTTCAGCCAAACGCTTAATAATTGTTCTTTGGCCGATTGACTCGCCTACCCGAAGATGCAAGATCATTCCATGGTAATCAACCGGATCTCCAATTCCGTATATGCATGAGACAGTTGCGACGATAATTGAATCTTCCCGCTCGAGAAGGGATTTGGTCGCCGATAATCGCATTTGCTCAACGTGTTCATTGATACTCGAATCCTTTTCAATGAATAAGTCTCTCGATGGCACATATGCTTCCGGTTGGTAATAGTCATAGTAAGAAACAAAATACTCAACCGCGTTCTTTGGGAAGAACTCTCGGAATTCAGCATAGAGTTGAGCAGCTAAAGTTTTATTTGGCGCAATGACCATTGCCGGACGCCCTGCTCTCGCGATTACGTTAGCCATCGTGAATGTTTTTCCAGACCCAGTGACTCCCAACAAGGTCTGATATTTCATGTCCGCTGAAAGCCCAGTGAGAATTGCCTCTATTGCTTGCGGTTGGTCGCCGGCTGGCTCAAAAAGCCTTTGCAGTGAAAACGGACTACCTGGGTATTGTATGAACTTCGAATCTGCCATGAATACGGGGAAAGCTACGCACAAGAATTTTGTTAGCTCGTAGGTTAAAATACCGACCTTTTGTGACCGCCAAACTCAACATTATTTCACAGTTTATGACCCAATCAGCATTTAGCACTGTCGCCATGGCTCCGAGTGACCCGATTCTCGGTTTGACCGAAATTTTTAAAGCGGACTCGAATTCGTCGAAAGTAAATCTAGGCGTTGGAGTTTATTACGATAACAACGGAAAAGTCCCACTACTAGAGTGCGTTAAAAGCGCGGAAAGCGCTTTAGTCGGGAAAAACGCTGCGAGGGCCTATCAGCCGATCGATGGCAATGCTGAATATAACCTTAAAGTCCAAGAGCTCTTATTAGGTGCCGGATCTACGGTAATAACCGATGGGCGAATCGTGACTGCCCAAACGCTCGGCGGAACTGGTGCTCTCAAGGTAGGGGCAGATTTCCTTCGCAACGTCATAGGTACAGACCAAGTTTGGATTTCCAACCCCACTTGGGCCAATCACAAAGGTATATTTCAGAACGCCGGATTCACTGTGAACACCTACCCCTACTACGATGAGAGTAGAAAAGGGGTGGATTTTGATGCGATGATTGGCAAACTTTCTTCGTTGCCGAAGAACTCGGTCGTTTTGCTGCACGCATGCTGTCACAACCCGACGGGCGTAGACCTTACTAAACCTCAGTGGGATGAGATTGCGACTGTGGTTTTGAATAACGGACTTATCCCATTTCTCGATATCGCCTATCAAGGATTCGGAGATTCGATAGATGATGATGCGTATGCAGTGAGACTATTCGTCGAGCGATGCCCGAACGTACTTATTGCAAACTCTTTCTCGAAATCCTTTTCACTCTATGGAGAGCGAATAGGCGGTCTATCCGTTGTTTCCGGCTCAAAAGATGAAAGTGCACGAGTACTCAGCCAAGTTAAAACATTGATTCGAACGAATTACTCAAACCCACCTATCCATGGTGGCGGTATCGTCGGGTCTGTGTTGCGAGACTCGAATCTAAGAGGACTTTGGGATCAGGAACTAGCAGGAATGCGTGATCGTATAAAACTCATGCGCAGCACACTAGCAAAGGAGATTATGCGTGCATGCCCAGATCACGATTTTTCGTTTATCGAGGCTCAGAGAGGAATGTTCTCTTATTCCGGATTGCAAAAACCCCAGGTAGACAAATTACGAGCTGACTTCTCAATCTACGTTGTTGATTCGGGAAGAATCTGTGTGGCCGCTCTGAACAGTCAAAATGTAGGTTACGTCGCAGAGGCGATCAGTAAGGTTCTGAAGTAAGCGTTAGTTGACCAGAAAGGCGATTAAAACT
>JAURFP010000081.1 GCA_030834275.1 Burkholderiales bacterium
ATAGAACTGGGAAACCGTAGCTAACTGCTCTTTCGTGATAGCTGGGAATGACCGATCCTTCACGTTGCTGCGGCTTCGTAAGAATTTTTCCTCTGGTAGGTAGATTAAAACTTCGTCGTTCGCCCTGACTAGTTCAACGGGCACTCCATCCAGACGCTCGACTTTCTCCAGCTCTCGGCGGCCATCAACGAAATGGGTGATTTTGGACGTTTCCACTGCGCCCGCCTTTTGCCTGACAAACGTGCCCGAGAAGTTTAGTGATCTCCCAGCGTTAGCGACCATTTCAAGCGCATTAAGCGCAGCAGCGGCGTCCAATTTCTTTGGCTCTGCGAAGGCCTCGTTATGAGTCCCCACCAGGGCAACTATAAAAATTAAGAGCCGATCCAGCCTCACGGGACGCAGAACCACAGATTAATTACCTCTGCTCTCCTCAAGGATCTCTGGGATCATACCCGGACCCGCAGCCCTAGGAGCGACCTGATTATGAGCGGCAAGATAATCCGCTATTGCCTCATCGTAGGCGCTTTCCAGCGCTATCTGCCTACTGGTGAGCTCGGGATTTTTCCAAGCAACACTTACATCTAAAGGACTTAGGTCAGAGAACACATACCAGCCTAGGACACCAACAAAGCTAATGGACGCTGCAATCCTAACGAAAGGATTCCAAGAATCTCTTTTCTTTACCCGCACTCTCGGCGCTATCACCGTAGGCTCAGCGTCCAGTGCTCTCCTAAATCGATCAAGGCTCGCCCCAGCTACTCCAGTTTTGTTGAGAACGTCGCCTATGAGGTTATAGGAATACCACGCTTCTCGACAATGCTCGGACGCGTGAATCTCATCCAAAAGCTGGTCGAATTCCTCTCCCGACTCACCATCGACTAAACTGGAAATCTTTTCCTTGCTTACCATCTTTTACCCTCGCCAACATCTAACATCGGTTTAATTTTTTCCGAGATTGCCTCTCGTGCTCTAAATATTCTTGAACGAACGGTTCCTATCGGACACCCCATAACCTCCGCGATTTCTTCGTAACTTAGCCCCTCTATTTCTCGCAAAGTAATCGCTTCGCGGAGATCATCCGGTAGCTCTGACATGGTCGAGTTGACCGTTTCAGCAATTTCCCTAGTGATGAGTTCAGACTCAGGAGTGTTCATGTGCGACACGAGCTCATCCTCGCGAAAACCGTCTTCGTCTGTTGATCCATAATCGCTAATTGCGTGGGGCCTTCTTGACGAAGAAACCAAATAGTTCTTCGCAGTGTTCACTGCAATACGATAAAGCCAAGTATAAAAAGCGCTATCGCCTCTGAAGGCAGGCAAAGCCCGATAAGCCTTTATGAAAGAATCCTGGACGATGTCCTCGACTTCCTCATCGGATCTGACAAACCTCGACACTAGTCGGTTGACACGTCTTTGGTACTTGCTAAATAACAATTCAAACGCTTTTTTATCCCCACCCTGGACCCGACGGACGAGCTGAAGATCCAACTCTTTCTCACTCAACTTTACTGACGCGACCAACTCCGCTCCTATTTTCGGGCTCGGGCCGGAGTGTAATCTCTGCAGGATAGCTTCCATAAAATCCCATCGACAGACTTTTATGGTTCTTAAGATACAATCGAGGCCAACAAGTTCCCAGATTTGGAATTATTATTTAAAACAACGTCTAACGTTCGTATAGTATCACCCCTCATGGGTAAAATCTTCATAAACGAGGAGAACCATTGCGTTCATTTAACACGGTAATTCTCGGAAGCGGTTTGGCTGGCTTATCAACTGCGCTTAGGCTGGCCGATTATCATCGGGTCGCATTAATTACCAAGAAGAAAATGTTAGATGGCGCGAGTAACTGGGCGCAAGGCGGGATAGCCGCAGTAACAGATAAAGAAGATTCGCTCGACTCCCATGTTCAAGACACCTTAATCGCAGGCTCTTTTCTGAGCAATAAAGCTGTAACCGAACACGTCGTGGAGCATGGCGCTGAAGCAATCGACTGGCTAATCGAGCAAGGAGTCAATTTCACTAGGGATCACGAATCCTCTACCGGTTACCACCTCGCAATGGAGGGTGGTCATAGCTTTAGGCGAATAGTCCATGCTGCCGACGCCACTGGTAGTGCCGTTCAAAGCACGCTAGAACAAAAAGTGCGCGCTCATCAAAACATAACCATTTTTGAAGATCACATAGGCGTGGACTTAGTCAGTGAAGTCAGTGACGAAGCCCCTTCGGGTAAAAGGTGTGTTGGAATTTATGTGCTTGATATTCGCAATGATAAGGTTATCGCAATTAGCTCACCCAACGTCGTACTAGCAACCGGAGGTGCAGGAAAGGCTTATTTGTATACAACGAACCCTGATACGGCAACGGGCGATGGGATCGCTATAGGCTGGAGAGCTGGCTGCGCGGTAGCCAACATGGAATTTATTCAATTTCATCCAACATGCCTCTATCATCCTAGCGCCAAGTCTTTTCTCATCTCGGAGGCACTACGGGGTGAAGGCGCGAAGTTGATTTTGCCGAGTGGCGAGGAGTTCATGTCGCGATATGACGTACGCAAGGAGCTTGCTCCCCGCGATGTCGTTGCGCGGAGTATCGACTCCGAAATGAAAAAAAATGGTCTTGACTGCGTTTATCTCGACATAACACACAAGAATGAAGCATTCTTAAAAGGACATTTCCCGACGATATTTTCCAGATGTATGGAACTGGGCATCGATATTAGTAAAGAGCCAATACCGGTCGTGCCGGCTGCACACTATACTTGCGGTGGCCTCGTATCCTCTATTAACGCAGAAACGACTGTTCATGGGCTGTATGCAGTTGGAGAGACAGCCCACACAGGGCTTCACGGAGCCAATCGCCTAGCGAGCAATTCTCTTCTCGAGTGTTTGGTCTTTTCAAAGAACGCTGCCACGCATATTTTAAAAACCAATCGATTAGAAAATGAATCAGTAGCAGATTGGGATGAGAGTCGCGTTACCGATTCGGATGAGCAAGTTATCATCTCGCACAATTGGGATGAGCTTCGCAGATTTATGTGGAATTACGTGGGCATCGTTAGAACCACTAAAAGAATGCAACGAGCACTACATCGCATTGATCTTTTGACAGCTGAAATTCGTGAGTATTATTCGAACTTTAGGATTACCCCAGATCTGTTAGAACTCCGGAATCTTGTATCCGTTTCCGAACTTATTGTTCGTTGCGCTCTACAGCGTAAGGAAAGCAGAGGCCTACATTTCAGCAAAGACTATCCGAACGCCGATGCCGAAAGTAACGACACAATACTAACCAACACTCAACTGTCATGAACACGGATAGATCGTCGATATGGTTGCAATTTTTGCACGCACAAGGATTCGTAATCAAAGATAATGCAGCCGAGATATCGATCAATCATGAATCAGCGGGAACTGTCGCCAAATGGACACCGCTCCTTGAAAATCAAATAATCAGTGTTGCTGGGAAAGACGCAGAGAGTTTCTTGAATTCTCTTTTAAGCTGCGATGTGACACAGGTAAAAATGAATAGTGCAGTACAAACTGGACTGTGCAACGCCAAAGGAAGATTAATAGCAGCGCCCTTCCTAACAAAAGATACGGAAGCTTATCGACTCGTCCTTCCAAATGACATTTCTGAAGACTGCGTAAAAACACTCCAAAAATATAAACTACGAAGCAAAGTTGACATCGAACTATCGGGAAACTGTGCGATTGTTGGAATAATACATAACCATGAAGGTCAATTGATTAGTTCTGAACATACTTGGCTTGGCGCGATGATCAATGAACGCCGGTCGTTTATCTTTGGCGATGTGAGGCGCATAATAGGGTTATTAGAGAAGAG
>JAURFP010000082.1 GCA_030834275.1 Burkholderiales bacterium
CAATGTTCTTTCCATTTTCATCCAACATCGACTTCACCCGGCCGAAAACGCCTCCAGCGAGCACGATATCCCCCTTCCTGAGGGTGCCACTCTGTACAAGGATGGTTGCTACGGGACCTTTACCACGATCCAACCTTGATTCGACAACCACACCCTTAGCGGCACTTTCAACAGGAGCCTTTAAATCCAGCATCTCGGCTTGCAAAAGAACAGAGTCAAGCAACGCGTCAATCCCATCTCCCGTTTTAGCCGAGACCGGTACAAACATCGTATCCCCTCCCCAATCCTCTGGGACCACCTCTTGCTGCGATAACTCTTGCTTGATCCTTTCAGGGTTAGCCTCAACCTTATCCATCTTATTCACTGCGACAACAAGTGGTGTGCCACCAGCCTTAGCGTGATGCACCGCCTCAATCGTTTGAGGCATAACCCCATCATCAGCAGCAACGACCAGAACAACGATATCCGTTGCGCGTGCACCACGTGCACGCATCGCCGTAAATGCCTCGTGTCCCGGGGTATCAAGGAAAGTCACCATTCCTTTTTTTGTTTCTACATGATAGGCACCGATATGCTGAGTAATACCTCCTGCCTCACCGCTCGCAACTCGAGTCGTGCGAATAAAATCGAGTAACGATGTTTTTCCGTGATCCACGTGCCCCATCACGGTTACTACAGGAGCTCGCTTGACGACAGGTGCATTTGCATCATCGCCATTCTCCTCAAGGAAAGATTCTGGATCAGATGTTTTTGCTAGCTTCGCCTTATGACCCATTTCGTCGATGATGATGATCGCTGTATCCTGGTCAATGACTTGGTTGATAGTGACCATCTGACCCAACTTCATAAACACCTTGATCACCTCAGCCGCTTTCACAGACATGTTGTGCGCTAGTTCCGAAACGGTAATTGTTTCTGGGACCACTACCTCCCGGACAACGGGCTCCATTTGAGTTTGGATATTTTGGCTTTGCTCTTTCTTATGAGGCTTTCCTCTCCCGTGCCAGCCTTCTCGAAGTCCCGCAGTGAAATCTCCTCTAGTCTTGATCCCACGCTTAGCGCTCTGACTTTCCTCCCAGTCCTTGGTTTTCTGGTTTCGGTCTTTTTTGTTTGCCTTCTTTACTCCCTCGCGGGCTGCCGGCGCATGAAGCGTATGGTCCTCAGTCTTTAATACCTTTCCATTCTCCCCAGCTTTACTTGACCGCTCAGCTTCTTTTTTAGCTAGCTGTTCTTGTTCATCTTTTTGCTTTTTATCCAGTCGTCTCTTTTTCTCAGCTTCTCGCTCCACCATTTCGGCTGCCTGCCGAGCGAGCAATTCCGACTGTCGCTGGGACTCTTGCTTACGCGCCGCCACCTCATCGTTTCCGATCAACCCTTCCGTTTGAGTTGCTTTCTCGGTTGGCGCTTCAGGGCTCGGGCTATCGATATTCTTGACTAATACCCTCTTTTTTCTGACTTCCACTTTTATGGTTCTTCGGTTACCCGAGCTGTCAGATTTCTTTATCTCAGTTGTCTGCCGTCTCGTTAACGTGATCTTTGCCCTTGGCTTCGCAGCGCCATCACTACGCAAGTAATCCAGAAGCTTTTGCTTATCAGCCTCTGTAAGCTGCGTTTCAACATCTAGGGACTTTTTAACGCCTGCAGATTGAAGCTGCGCAATTAGCCTATCCACGGGCAATTTCAGCTCTTCAGAAAAATCTTTTACCGTCACTTTAGCCATTAATACGTCCCTAGTAATTACTCTTCAACAAACCACGGTGCTCGCGCGGCCACAATAAGTGCCTTCGCTAGATCCTCATCTAACGTAACCAGCTCAACGAGCTCATCGGTTGCCAAATCAGCGAGCGCCTCCTGCGAGTCAATTCCCTTTTCGATAAGCTCTCTGGCGAGCTCTTCAGTCATTCCTGAAACACTCAATAAATCTTTCGTTGCAGCCTTTGCCCCTTCTTCATCAGCTATCGCTTGAACCAAAAGAGAATCTCTCGCCCTCGTTCTCAACTCTGCAACCGTATCGGCATCGAATCCTTCTATCTCTAAAAGTTCAGACTCAGGAACGTACGCAATCTCCTCAAGCGAATTGAATCCTTCTTGGACAAGAATTTCTGCAAACTCCTCATCGACATCTAGCGCCTTGATAAAAACCTCTTTTACCTCCGCAGACTCTTCTTCCGTTTTCTTGTTAGATTCTTCCTCAGTCAGAATATTTAGCGTCCATCCTGTGAGTTCAGTGGCTAAGCGTACATTCTGTCCACCACGACCAATTGCCTGAGCAAGATTTTCCTCTGCGACCACAATGTCCATCGAATGTTTCTCCTCGTCAACGGTAATGCCGCTAACCTCAGCGGGGGCCAGAGCGTTAACAATAAATTGAGCTGGCTCATCCGACCAAAGGACAATATCCACCCTCTCGCCAGATAGCTCATTCGTTACGGCCTGCACCCGCGTTCCCCGCATCCCCACACAAGTACCAACCGGATCTAGACGTTTATCATTTGACTTTACAGCTATCTTGGCACGTGCCCCTGGGTCACGAGCGGCGCCAACAATTTCTAACAATCCCTCTTCGATCTCAGGCACCTCTAACGCAAATAGCTCTGAAACAAACTGCGGAACCGTTCTCGACAAAATAACCTGATAGTTACGAGCCTCGCGATCAACTTTTTGAAGATAGGCTCGCAAGCGATCACCGACTCTCACATTTTCTCGCGGAATCATTTGATCTCGAGGTAGGATGGCTTCTACCCTTCCAGATTCGACGATGATATTACCTCGCTCAACGCGCTTAACCGTGCCTGTGAAAATCGACTCATTTCTAGCGAGGAAATCATTCAATATTTGCGCCTTCTCAGCGTCTCGAATTCTCTGAAGAACTACCTGTTTTGCAGCTTGAGCGCCGATACGACCAAACTCGATAGCTTCTATCTGCTCCTCAACAAAATCACCCAAATTTAAACTTGGATCTTTCTCTTGAACGTCTTCAAGAATAACTTGACGCTCATCATTAGTATATTCTTCGTCGGTCACAACCTCCCAACGTCTGAAGCTCTCGTACTCTCCTGTTTGGCGATCTATTGCGACTCTCACGTCGATATCTGGAGCTTTTAGCTTTTTCTTCGTTGCGGAAGCCAACGCCGACTCCAGCGCCTCAAAAACCACTTCCTTTTCTACATTTTTCTCGCGAGCCAGCGCATCGACCAGCATCAACATTTCACGGCGCATCCTATTGTTTCCTTATTTCTAAATTTTAGGAACTAATTTCGTTCTTCTAATTTCTCTTAAATCTATCGAGATTTGTTGGTCATTCTCTATCGAAATTACAACCTCCTGTTCGGCATTAAGCCCTTCCAGGATCCCCTTAAAGTTTTTCCTTCCGTTTATCGGTAAATTCGTTTGCACATTCACCAACTCGCCCTTGAACCGTTCGTAGTCCTCGTGAGTTATTAGTGGTCTATCAAGCCCTGGTGACGAGACCTCAAGTCGATCGTATGACACGCCTTCCACTTCAAATAATCGAATCAAATGATTGCTAACCAGCGCACAATCATCAACGGTTACGCCTCCGTCTTTATCGATCAATATTCGAAGCAAATTCGCCCCACTAACTCGCTCACAATCCACTAGGGTACAGCCAAAGTTTGGTAGAGCACTCGCTATCAGTTGATTTAAGTCCATTGCGTGTTGGTCAGAAATAAAAAATGGGCCTACGGCCCATCACGTTATTACTTTCAAATTACGGTTTATTTTAACAGGTTTTTCGTGAATCTTCGATAACTTTTCTTCTCTCTAGTAAATAAAAAACCCTCTGTCTGCGTGAGCAAACAGAGGGTTCGTATAGGGAGCCTGGC
>JAURFP010000083.1 GCA_030834275.1 Burkholderiales bacterium
CAATACATCTGTATGCTATGTCTCGGTCGGTAGTTTTGCTTGACGATCGTTAACGCAGTGGGATTCTCAAATAGACCCAAAATATAAGTTACGGACCCTAGACTGTCATTGGTGGTGCTGCTTACCAATTTTCCACTGGAGTCGATCAAGTACGCAGTAATTAACTGGCCCTGTGATCCCGTAAAAGTCTCTTGCGTATTATTTGCGCCACCCAACTTATTAATGTAGACCGTCGCCTCGCCAAGTGTCGATGCAGTTGCTCCACAACTCGTCGTTAACCAACCAATGGCGGTCTGAAAGTACATCGATGAAGCTTTGGTCCAGCACTTAGTTCCAGAAGTACCATCTGCCGCAGTCACCGTTCCATCAAAATCAGATTGTGCCTGTAAGATAATCGCGGGATCTAAAATGACTAATGCGTGAGTATAGGTTGCCGGTCCTGGAATATTCGTGTTAACCGGATCCGAGACTGATGTTGTGGCTCCGGTCGCAATTGTAATTTCCCTTCCCGCCGTTCCCGAAAAAATCGTGTTCGAACACATACTCGCCCCGTAGGCAGTCGAGGTGGTAGGGGCTGTCGGAGCCGAGCGACAAAGTGAAACCCGTCTCAGTGTTATTCGCTGCGTCTCCGGGGTAATCCCACAGGCAGTGCTGGAGCCACTCCATCCAGATACGCCACTGACCGCTCCACTACTATCTGTCGAACAAGCAGGATTTTCAGCATAGGAGAGTGCTGGGAACGTAAAGATTAAGCTTCCGATAAAAAGCGCTAAGTTTTTAACAAAAAATTTATACATTTTCAGGTCCTCCTAAAAACCGATGATCGAGAAGCCACCCGTCGTTTCTTCTTTTACAATTCTGTTTTCTCGTCTAACTTTTTCAAATCGATGATCTTCCATCGTTTCCAATCGGTACGCATCCGTGCTTACCCACGCGACTTGTGGTTCTGAACCTTTTTTCGCAGCAAAGAAGTCGTAGCTGACCTGAAGCGTTTTGATCGCATCCCCTTCCTCTCGATCACTAACAATCGCCTCAATCGTCCAACCTGTACCAAGTGGCGGATTCAGCTTGAGTGAATATTGGTTTCCATCCAGGTCTTCATTATCGACCCCGTGCCAGCGAAATACTTTGGTATAAAAGGTTGCCCAATTAATAAATGGAAGCGGTATACCAAACTCTAAGTCATATCCATCAAGCGCACGCTCCGTCGTTCCCGAGCTCAGAGTTCTCAAGTTACTGAGCCCCCAATAATAATTGGCATTTATTTCCCCAACACTTGTTCGAAACTCTGCTCCCAAGCTGGCGCGCTGATGATCATATTCAAACTCGTAATCGTAAAAACTATTGACTCCGAGGAGAACTAAGTCTTGCATCACTAAACGTCGATAACCGAGTCCCAGGTTGAGCGTTGTTCTGCCATCTTGATGAAAAATACTTGTCTGATTGAAAATCGTATTCTCAATATCGTCACCACTATCGAGTAATGGCGCGACAAACAAAATACCGGTTAAGGGTTTTTCACCATCAGCAATAGAATAATCGACCTCAACTGTGGGAAATAAATCACTCAAATATTTCGTCGTTGCGTTCTCAGCTTCATCTAGGGCGCGACGCTCTGCGACATTTTGTATCTGCTCCACGCCAACCACATCATCATCAGCCAATGGATCGCCTATGGAAAAAATGCCCAACACAAGCACTGCAGCAATGGTGCTGCAGCAAGCGAAATAACCAATAAATGGACGGCTCGTATATACCTCGCGTAACATCCATCACCCCCCGAAAAACGTCATTCAAAAAAGTAGTTTTTTCAAGCCAGGGATGGGAGGGTAGAGCGTCAGAAAAAGTTCTTAGCAAAAACAGACGCTTAACACTATAAGATCGGCCGCTGAGTAGACATTCAGAGACTCAAAACCATTCCCTACTGAAAACTACACCATTTTCGAGGGCAGGCAATTGCACCTGTTCAAGGAGTCTCGAGATCCTAAGCGAAACTAGCTTGAGCGCATTATAACGGGCCATGCGCCGAATGCAACGGCACCTTTAAGAATTCCCCTGACTCACAGACATCCTGCAGAAATCATTAAAAATCCTTTAGCGATACGAAGGGTAAAAAGCACAAAAGTTTTCAATCGGCCAATTGGGCCAACCCGTTTCCAAAAGACCAATTATCTTTTGTTACCTCGACTAGATTTACAAAAATATCATCTGGACGACAAACTAAAGATTTGACAAGCCGAGACATCAACTCCTTGTAGAACTTTTTCTTAAGTTCTGCTGTTCTTCCCTGATTTAGAAAAATTTGGATTATCAGAATTTTGTCTGAATATTCGTTTCCATGAAAGTGAGGGGCAATATTGAGATTTTCTTTTGGGTGTCGATTTATGATCTGAAATTTATCGTTCTCAGGAACACTGAATACTTCCAGGAGAACCTCATAGATAATCTCACCAGCTAGCAATACATCTTTTTGCGTCCACTCATCAGTCGTGTCAATCCGCACCATCGGCATACTCTTAGTCCTTATCTTTAAAAAGCCTATCCGTAGAATATTTCATGCCAAATAAACACGGGACAGATGCTAGCTATAGAGCAGACGCTCCCTTACCTGCTCTAATGTTTGCGCGTCGATTTATCCAGTAGCCCCATCGCCACCGCAGAAATCACGAAAGTTATATGTATGACTACGTACCAAAGCAACTTATCATTCTCTACATTGGCCGCATTCACAAATATCTTAAGTAAATGAATTGATGAAATCGCAACAATTGAGGCGGCAACCTTACTTTTTAAGGTACTGGTATCTAATGTACCAAGCCAAGAGAGCTTTTCCGTATCGTCACTTAAATCAATCCTTGACACAAAGTTTTCATAACTTGTGAACATAACCATGATGATGAGCCCTGAAACTAGAGCGATATCAATCAGAGATAAAACCACTAAAACAAGGTCTGCCTCGCTCATCTCGAAGATGTGCGGTAAAACATGGAAAATTTCCTGGAAGAACTTAATGCCAAGCGCCACTAATGCAAGACTTAGCCCCAAGTAAATCGGTGCGAGTAGCCATCGTGAGGCATACATTATTCGTTCAACTATTGCGTCCACTCAAACATTCCTCCGGTAACTTGTGTTGGCGAAAGGATATCCCAAATCGATCCTCATTTTCTAGGGATTTCAGGCTATGAAGGTATAAAAATTATGCGTTAGTGGGGCTCTCTCTCCGCTAACTGATACTGCAATTTTTGATCCTGTAATGCTGGTGTTTTGTGATTGCATATCAAACTTTTCAGTTTAGTACACTCTGGATATATGAAGAAAAGACGAATATTCAGGATGAGGTCTCAAACCTTTATAGCAGATCGCTTATGATTCGAAATATCAAAGGCAAGAGGAGCGCAGTGATTACACCACTCAACCCCATGGCCACAGCCGCAAAGACACCCGCTGTTTTATCCCGACTCATAGCTCTTGCTGTACCGATACCATGACTCGTAAGCCCAAAGGCAAATCCCCTAGCAGACATATTTCTAATCCGGACGAGATCTAGTACAAATGTACCAAGTGCCGCTCCGGTTACCCCAGTAACAATTGTGATAATTGCAGTCAGAGACGGTATACCACCGATCAGCTCTGAGATACCCATAGCAATGGGGGCGGTTACATTTCGAGGTAGTAACGACTTAATAGTCACTAAATCAATGT
>JAURFP010000084.1 GCA_030834275.1 Burkholderiales bacterium
ATCATATTGGAACTCCAACGATTCTGGAGCAGCAAAGGATGCGCCGTTCTACAGCCGTACGATCTCGAGGTAGGTGCGGGAACCTTTCATACTGCGACATTTTTGAGAGCAGTCGGACCAGAACCATGGAAAGCCGCATATGTTCAACCGTCACGCCGTCCGAAAGATGGTCGCTATGGTGAAAACCCTAATCGATTGCAACACTACTATCAGTTTCAAGTTGTACTAAAACCATCTCCCGAGGATATTCTCGACCTGTATCTCGAATCGCTTAAAACCATCGGTATTGACTCTAGTCAACATGATATTCGTTTTGTGGAGGACGACTGGGAGTCACCGACACTTGGTGCGTGGGGCCTAGGATGGGAGGTTTGGTTAAACGGAATGGAGGTAACGCAATTTACCTACTTCCAAGAGGTGGGTGGGTTATCTTGCAAGCCAATCATGGGAGAAATTACCTATGGGCTTGAACGCCTCGCGATGTACTTACAAGGAAAAGATAGCGTCTTCGATTTGGAATGGGCTCCTGGTATCACCTACCGAGATGTGTACCATCAAAATGAAGTCGAACAATCCACCTACAATTTTGAACACGCGAACACGGATCTTTTGCTCCACAATTTCGATGCATTTGAAGGTGAAGCAAAGAAGCTTTTTGATCTTGGTTTACCACTTCCCGGATACGAATTAGTAATGAAATGCTCGCACACATTTAATCTGCTCGATGCGCGGGGAGCGATCTCGGTTACCGAACGCGCGGCGTACATTGGACGAGTGCGAACGCTCGCAAGGCTTGCCGCCAATGCTTACTACGAATCCAGGAAAAGGCTGGGGTTCGAGCGAGCCGATGACAATATGATCAAAGCATTCGTTACCGGCGAGGAGTTCGAGGCAGTAACAGCAATTAGAGCGGAAAAACTAAGAAAACGACAATAGACACAATGAGTACCCTTCTCATCGAACTCTTCACAGAAGAATTACCTCCAAAAGCACTTCGGAGAATCAGCGACGCCTTCGGAAAAGAATTCGTTGCGAGCCTTGCAGGCCAAAACTTTTTTGATAAGGATCGTGACTTTAGCGTCTTCGCGACCCCACGAAGACTTGCGGTACAAATTCAAGATGTCCCTGCGGTCGCCCAACAAAAAACGGTGACGCACAAGTTGATGCCAGCGAAAGTAGGCTTCGATGACAAAAAGAATCCAACCGCTGCGCTGATCAAAAAGCTGGATGCCTTGGGCATCCCAGAAGACGCCGTGAAAAACATTGCTATCGTGAACGATGGCAAGTTAGACATGCTACAAATAGAACGCCAATCAGAAGGCGCCTCTATCGTGGACGGCGTTCAACTCGCGCTCGAACACTCGATATCGAAGCTACCGATTCCGAAAGTGATGAGCTACCAAGTCCCAGTTACATTTGAGACCGTGCGGTTTGTGCGGCCTGTCCATGGACTCGTCGCACTCCACGGATCCAAAGTTCTAACGGTATCGGCATTTGGCGTAACCAGTAGCGACAAAACTGGCGGACATCGATTCCTAGGAAATAGTGAAATCAGCATTCAATCTGCCGATGACTACGAAGATACCTTGAAAGATGCGGGTAAAGTCATCGTGAACATGAACCAGAGAAAACGGCAGATTGAAGAACAACTGAAAGCGCAGGCAGAAAAACTGGGTTGCATTCTTTTCGAAGATGAATCGCTGGTTGAAGAGGTAAATGCGTTGGTAGAGTGGCCTGTCGTCTATGCCGCCTCCTTCGATGAAGCATTCCTTGCCGTTCCCGAGGAATGTTTGATACTCACCATGAAAACGAATCAAAAATACTTCCCTCTATTTAGTAAGGACGGAAAACTCAGTAAGCATTTTCTGATTGTCAGCAATATGGATCTACCGGATCCGATAAACATTATTGAGGGGAACGAAAAGGTGGTTCGGCCACGATTGGCTGACGCACAGTTCTTTTTCGAAACTGACAAAAAAGTCCCGCTCGAGGAATTCGCTCAAAAATTACAATCAGTGGTGTACCACAATAAACTTGGCACGCAACACGAGCGAGTACAACGAATAACGAGTCTCAGTAAAGTTATTGCGACAAAAATTAACGCAGATGCCTCTGCAACAGAGCGTGCAGCGAAATTATGTAAAGCCGATCTTCTGAGCGGGATGGTGGGTGAGTTCCCGGAGTTACAAGGTACTATGGGACGTTACTATGCAATCGCACAGAACGAATCGGAAGAAGTCGCAAAAGCGATCGAGAATCATTATCTGCCGCGTTTTTCAGGAGATAAACTTCCAGACGATGGGGTCTCGATTAGTGTCGCGCTTGCAGATAGGCTCGACACCTTGGTAGGAATTTTTGGTATTGGGTTAATCCCAACAGGAGAGAAGGATCCATACGCGCTGCGGCGACAAGCGCTGGGTATCTTGAGGATACTTATCGACAACCAATTGCCATTGGATCTTCATGACTTACTCTCGGAAGCAAAAAATCAATTTGACAGCAAACTCATCGATGCACTTGATCCAGAAAAGTTACTCGGTTTTATAGCCGATCGATTACGCGGTGACTTGCGGGATCGTGGATTTGCCTATGATCAGATAGAAGCTGCAATAACTACTGATATAGGACGTGTGGATCTGCTCATCCCTAGAATAAAGGCAATTCAGCAATTTACGAAAACTGAGGAATACGGAACACTTATCAACGCTAACAAACGAATCGGTAATATTTTGAAAAAAACCGAATCTTTTAAACCCACAGACATCAATCCATCAGAGTTGGTATCCGACGAGGAGAAGGCCCTCTTTGATGAGATCTCTCGGCTGAAGCCAATCGTAGATACATTTATTGGTAAACGTGAATTCGAAAAAGCGCTGAGCAGCATTACATCAACCGCGGGAGTGATCGATCAGTTTTTCGAAAATGTCATGGTAATGTCTGAAGATCCTGGTGAAAAACAAAATCGATTGTCTTTGCTTAGCCAGTTTTCAGGGTTGGCTTCACAGGTTGCCGACTTATCACAACTCAACGCGTAACCAAACTACACAGAGATTAAGAGCGCCACTATGAAATTGGTAATCCTCGACAGAGATGGAGTTATCAACTTTGATAGCGACAAGTATATAAAGAGCCCATCGGAGTGGAAGCCCATCCCGAATAGCCTCGAAGCGATTGCCAGACTCAACCATATGGGTTTTCGTGTCGTCGTAGCGACCAATCAATCTGGTGTGGGACGTGGTCTTTTTGATATGGCAACACTGAATGCCATTAACGAGAAGATGTACCGGGCACTGGCGCATGTTGGCGGTCGAATCGATGCGTTATTTTTCTGTCCTCATCCTGCAGAAGCGGAGTGCGAATGCCGTAAACCGAAACCTGGAATGCTCGTTGATATCGGAAAACGGTTCAATACAGACCTACATGATGTTCCACTTGTAGGCGATGCAATTAGAGATCTTCAGGCGGCGGAGTCCGTCGGAGCACAACCTATTCTTGTACGCACAGGGAAAGGCGAAAAAACCGAGGTAGACCCACTCCTCCCAAAAAACACTCTCGTATTCGATAACCTCAGCGAAGCGGTACAGCACATCATCCTCGAGTGATCACATCGACTTGCATCGATCGTCCTCAGATGGTACCGTAACCAGCTTACAAAAAAATAA
>JAURFP010000085.1 GCA_030834275.1 Burkholderiales bacterium
TCTTTCTTCGATCTTTGATAACTCTCCGCTTCTCAAAGCTTCCGTTTTAAGTGCAGCATCTAGCTCCTTCTTTTTCGATTCCATTTGATCGCGAGCATGAGCAGTTCGAACCTGAGCATCTTCAAACGTTAAATCATCTGCTAGAGTGCCAAAGCAGATACTCCAAAGAAAAAAAAATAAAATCACTTTCGGAAAAAACAGGAACTGATTAGTCATGTCACCCCTCCGAAAAATATTGAATAGGAATTGGTGCCGGCAGCAGGAGTCGAACCCGCGACCTGATGATTACAAATCAACTGCTCTACCAACTGAGCTATGCCGGCATATCTTGATTATAAACGTTGGGCAACGAGAGATCATTTGATGACTCTCAATTTACGTTCGGTTTGAGAAGATACAACATGAGCCTTAGACGATTGATCCAAGGTGGGATTCGATTCATCGTTTTCAATCGAAACTTCAAAGGACAGACCTTGACCCGACTCCTTCGCAAAAATTCCCTTCACATTTGAAATTGGCGAGAACACTTCACGAGTCACGCCAGAAAAACGTGCAGAAAAACTTATTGATTCATTGTCAATCTTCAAATCCCGAGTTGCATCAGCGCTTATGTTAAAAATAATCTCACCGTTTCTCACAAACTCAAGAGGCGCCCTAACGGTCGCAGACATCTTGATACAAACATACGGGGTCTGACCGGCGTCACAACACCACTCATACAGCGCTCTGACCAAGTAGGGTTTTGTATCAGGTAAATCCACCATTATTACTTACGCATCATTTTTTCAGACGCTGTCAAAGCCTCTATATAAGCTGGACGACTAAACAGTCTTTCTGCGTATTTCATCAATGGTGCGCCTTGTCGTGGCAATTGGATTCCATAAAAATCCAATCTCCAAAGAAGAGGGGCAATGGCGACATCCAACATCGAGAATTCGTCACCCAGCATATATTTTTGATGAGCAAAAACTGGGGCAATTTGAGTAAGGCTATCTCGTATTAAGCCTCTAGCTTTATCAGCTTGTTTCTGCGTACCTCTTTCCAATGCCTCAATATTGGAGAATAACTCATCCTCAAATCGAAACAAAAATAGTCGCGCTCGCGCTCGCATAACCGGATCCGCAGGCATGAGTTGAGGGTGAGGGAACCGATCATCAATATACTCGTTAATAATATTACTCTCGTAAAGGATTAGGTCTCTCTCGACGAGAACCGGAGTACGGTTATATGGATTCATGACGGCCAAATCCTCAGGCTTATCAAAAAGATCGATGTCAACGACCTGGAAATCCATTCCTTTTTCGAACAAAACGATCCGGCATCGCTGGCTAAACGGACAAGTCGTGCCTGAGTATAAAGTCATCATAATTCGTTCGCCTTAAGAGTTAATGGATCTCTTTCCAGAACTCTCTCTTGAGAGCCCAGGCCAAAAATGCAAAAAGGATGAGAAATATAAGAACAACACTACCGATTTGTTTACGCTTTTCTGCCGCAGGCTCACCCATAAAAGCCAAATAGTTAACTAAGTCACGGATCATTTGCTTATATTGATCGGGGGACATTGTTCCCTCTACAGCAAGCTTTAACTGCGGCTGCGAGTGACGTTCTTCGTCAATTACGAGTACTTGCTCGCCCTGCTGCGCAGCAAAAACGTGAGACATCGCTACGTTTGGAAACAAGGTATTGTTCCAACCGGTTACAGTGCTCTCGTCCTTGTAGAAAGATAAAAAGTACGTGTAAAGCCAATCAACTCCCCTCGACCTTGAAATGACTGATAAATCCGGAGGAGCCACCCCAAACATTGCTTTCGCCCCGACTGGGTCTAGGCCGTTCGTCATCACATCTCCAACCTTCGTAGAATCGTCAAAGATGAGGCTCGCTTTGATCTGATCTTCACTTAACCCTGTATCCGTTAATCGGTTATAGCGCATGTAAGTTGCTTTGTGGCAACTCAAACAGTAATTCACAAACAGCCCGGCACCTCTTTGTATCGACGCTGCATCTTGAGTGTTAATTCCTGCCTCAATAAGGGGGACACTTTCGGAGGCGGCGTGGGTCCACGATTGCCATACTAAGAGAGTAAGAAATAGCGCTCGCCTCATGATGTCACCCTCGTAGGTTCAGGTTTGGTTTTTTCTCGTTTGGTGTAGAAAGGCATCAGTATGAAAAATAAAAAGTAGATTACCGTGCAAATCCTGGCAACGACAGTCGCTCGATCAGCACCATCCAGCCAAGCGCCGAACTGACCCCAAACGTTAGTGGGCTCTACGCCCAGATACCCTAACAAAAGGAACGAGATAACGAATAAAGCCAACCAAACTTTGTAAACACCACCCCTGTAACGAATCGACCTCACCGGGCTTTTATCTAACCATGGCAGAGCAAATAGTATTGCCACCGCGGCCCCCATGGCTAGAACACCGGGGAACTGAGATCCAAACATTGGAGGGACAGCCCTCAAGATTGAGTAAAACGGAGTGAAATACCAAACTGGCGCTATGTGAGCCGGGGTCTTTAAAGGGTCCGCTGGAATAAAATTATTGTGCTCTAGAAAATATCCACCCATCTCAGGAGCGAAAAACACGATCGCTGCAAATACGATTAGAAAAACGGAAAGACCGAAAATATCCTTGACAGTATAGAAGGGATGAAAAGGAATCCCGTCCAGAGGTTTGCCGGTTTTGGGGTCTTTATTTTTTTTGATCTCAATGCCATCAGGGTTATTTGAGCCAACCTCATGGAGTGAGATGATGTGCGCAACCACTAATCCCAGTAATGCCAGCGGCACCGCAATTACATGGAAGGCAAAAAATCGGTTCAAAGTGGCGTCAGCAACAACATAATCGCCTCGTATCCAAACCGCTAAATCCGGGCCAATAAAAGGAATCGCGCCAAAAAGGTTGACGATCACCTGCGCCCCCCAGTAAGACATCTGTCCCCAAGGAAGCAAATACCCGAAGAAAGCCTCTGCCATGAGACAGAGATAAATAATCATCCCAAATATCCAAAGTAGCTCTCTAGGCTTTCGGTATGAACCGTACAGAAGCGCTCTGAACATGTGCAAGTACACCACCACAAAAAACATGGATGCACCAGTTGAGTGGATGTACCGGATCAACCACCCCAGCGGAACATCTCGCATGATGTACTCAACGGAAGCGAATGCCTTTGCGGCATCAGGCTTGTAGTGCATCGTCAAAAAAATTCCAGAAAGTATTTGAATGACGAGCACAACGAGTGCGAGTGCACCAAAGAAATACCAGAAGTTAAAGTTCTTAGGTGCGTAGTATTCGGTTAAATGCTCTCGGAGCATTTTCGTAAGCGGAAACCGCTCATCCACCCATCTCACTAATGAATTCATCATAATTATTTAACCTTGCTCCGCGTCTTCGCCAATCAATATTTTTGCGTCCGTTAGAAACTTATATGGGGGCACCTGAAGGTTAGTGGGCGCCGGCACACCTTTGTAAACCCGCCCAGCAAGATCAAACTTGGACCCGTGGCACGGACAGAAAAACCCCCCAACCCAATCCTCACCTAGTCCTGAAGATTCACCAGATTCGAGCTTTTGACTCGGCGAACATCCGAGATGCGTACAAATACCGACCAAAACGAGATACT
>JAURFP010000086.1 GCA_030834275.1 Burkholderiales bacterium
ACTTATTTGTGTTGCGGTTAGCTCGTATGCTGATGATCTAGCGAGACCGCTCAATGTTGTGGAAGTCTCCCCTGGTAATTATGTTCATTTTGGAGAGTTTCCGCCGCGCAATGAGTCAAATATGGGGGACAACTCCAATATTGGATTTATCGTTGGCGATCGTTGTGTCGCTGTTTTTGATACGGGAGGCTCCCCGAGTGTTGGCAAGAGATTGGGTGCGACAATTGAGTCTGTCACTGACCTGCCGATTTGTTACGTTGTTTTGAGTCATGTTCATCCTGATCATATTTTTGGCGCTACGTCTTTTACTTCCAGTCAGCCGAAATATATAGGCCACCCTAATCTTCCTAAGCAAATACTTAGGAGAAAGGACTACTACGAGGAGCATTTATCCGAGGATCTTGGTGCTGAGGAGGCATCGCAGGGAATAATCGATCCAAGCCACATAAATATAGTGGACCACGACATGACCTTAGATCTTGGAGGTAGAACTTTAGAGGTGAGAAGTTGGCGCGCCTCACACACCGATCATGATCTTACGGCCTTTGACACTCTGACGGAAACGATGTGGACCGGAGATCTTTTTTTCTGTGAGCATATTCCAGTTCTGGACTCCAATGTTAAGTCTTTTTCCGTTACGATTGAGGAGCTGATGAATCTCCGGCCTAGGGCATTCGTGCCGGGGCATGGACGATGTGATGAGGGTTGGGATCTCGGGTTGCAAAAACAAAAGAAATATTTGTCAGTTCTCGAGCGTGATGCTCGTGATGCTATAAAAAATAATGTATCTTTGATGGATGCGGTCAACACTGTGGGGTGGTCAGAAAGCTCGAAGTGGGTCAATTTTGATCTTTTTCACCGCAGAAATGTTACGACTGCTTATACTGAGCTTGAATGGGAAGATTGAATATATGATCGGCGCTAATTTCTTGAGGAAGTCTCTGGTTGCTCTGTATGTTGGCGCAACATTAATTTCTCTGTCATCTCACGCAAAGTCGGCCAATTTCGAAAGTCCCAATCACGCGGCTGTCCCAGAATGGCAAATTATCAAAGACCTTATGTTCGGAGACCGGCCCGTACTTGAGGGGCGAGGCAAGATCGTATCGATTTTTTTAAATACCAAGCTCGACGATGCCTCAACGGTTCCAGTGATGATCAACGGTGATGGTGACCAAACCCTAGCTGCTTACATTAAAACTCTTTACGTCGTTATCGACAAAAATCCGATTCCGACTGCGGGGATTTTTCATTTCTCGCCTGAAAGTGGCCGCGTGAAGCTTGAGACAAGGCTGCGCTTCGAGAAGTACAGCTTCGTTAGAGCGATCGCTGAGATGAATGATGGGAGCTTATTCATGGATCAACAATGGGTTCAGGTGCAAGGAGGGTGTTCTGCCCCCTCTGGTAGAGATGCGGCTGACGATCCCTTACTTGGAAAGATGCGATTTAGGTTTGATGATGCGTTCGCGATTAACGAGCCTAATCTCGTTCAGGTCCAAATACGTCATCCAAACGAGTCGGCGCTAGCGGTTGATCTTGACCCAAACCACGAGGCTCAATTTCTGAATACCCTGGATGTTCATTACAACGGGGAATCCGTAATCTCTGCCGAGATCAACTTTTCCATATCTGATAATCCGGTATTTAAGTTCTACTTCTTTCCAAGGTCCGAGGGCGAATTATCGGTCCTGGCAAAAGATACGCATAATTCGATATTTTCTGAATCAATACAGCTAGTTAAAGATCATCCAAACTAAGGGCCCTTTTGGGTTAATGATTGACTCGAACAGCCCGATACTTTAAAGTTTGGCAGAAAATTTTTTTAGGGAAAGAAAGACGTGCAAAATATTACGACCAAAGCTTTTGCTGTTTTGTTCACTATGATACTTGGAATGGGCGTAGCTCAGGCGGAAGGTGACGCTGAAGCTGGCAAGCAAAAGAACGCTATGTGCCAGGGTTGTCATGGTATTGAAGGTTTCCAGGTGGCTTACCCAAAGGTTTATTCGGTCCCTCTCATCGGCGGACAAAGCAAAGATTACATTGAGGCATCTCTTAAAGCTTACCGATCGGGTGATCGCATGAATGAAACCATGCATGCCATTGCTGCCGATTTATCTGACCAGGATATAAGCGATTTGGCTGCTTTTTATTCAGCGTCTAAATAAGCCACTGTGTTAAAGCAATTATCGTATTGGAGTCAAGATCTATGAAAAGACTACTAGGTTTATATTTGGTAATAACAGCCGGTATAGCAGCTACTGGCTCGTCTGCAAATGAGGAGGCGGTAGCGTCAAATCCTGAGGAGATTGTGGCAAATGTGTGTGCCGCATGTCATGGACAAGACGGAAACGCTATGATTACTGGCGCGCCAAAGTTGGGTGGACAGAGAGCAGATTATCTCACTAAGGCGCTCGGGGATTACAAGTCTGGAGCGCGTAATAATCCAATAATGGCAGCATTTGCAGCCGGATTGTCCAAGGAAGACATGAAAGCGCTTGGGTTGTATTTCTCAAAGCAGGCGAGCGACCTGTATACACCAAAGCTTCGATAGAAGTTTCTGGATTTATGATTTTAAAGCCCCTCGATGAGGGGCTTTTTATTTCTCGTCAACCCGTTTGTCCTTGAACTCACAAAGTTGGGCGATACAGCAGTCGTTACAAAGCGGCGTGCGCGCCTTGCATATATATCTTCCGTGCAGGATAAGCCAGTGGTGCGCGTTCTGGAGGAAATCCTTGGGTATGAGTTTTAAAAGTTTTTTTTCTACTTCAAGAACGGATTTTCCTCGAGCTATTTTCGTACGATTTGAAACTCTGAATATATGAGTATCGACCGCGATCGTAGGTATTCCAAACGCCGTGTTCATTACTACGTTCGCCGTCTTTCGACCTACACCTGGAAGGCTTTCTAAGTCCTCCCGATTTTTTGGCACTTCCCCTCCAAATTTGTCTATTAATATTGAGCAAGTCTTGAGAATATTTTTTGCTTTCGTTTTAAACAAACCAATACTTTTTATGTAGTCAGTTAGTTTGCGTAAACCAAGCTTTTTTATAGCCTCAGGCGTATTTGCTATCAAAAACAGTTTGGCAGTCGCTTTGTTAACGCTAACATCCGTCGCTTGAGCAGAAAGGATTACTGAAATCAGCAATTCGAAGGTTGAGTTGTACTGTAATTCCGTGGTGGGGTTAGGGTTTTTTTCCTCTAAGATGCGAAAAATCTGAATACGTTTCTCGACATTCATTTTTAATGCCCCTCGTCTAGATGTTTCTTTGCTTTAGCGAGTATTTCATCAATTAATTGTGATCTTGGTTTTTTCGAAGTGTCAGTGAGGTTATTTAGTTTTTCTGGTTTTTTATGAGGAGGCGATTTTTCCGAAAGCCTAATGTTCCTATGATTGTATCGATCAAGCCACAGGTTACTTCGTTCTGCGTTGGTTAGGCTCGCAATGATGTTTGCTGAGCGATATCCTTCGTCTATGGCCGTTTCGATATCTTTTATTGCGATACAGTCTGT
>JAURFP010000087.1 GCA_030834275.1 Burkholderiales bacterium
CGACTGAGGCAGCATTCATGGTTCCGTCGAAAACACGAAATCCTTGGAACACCAGTCATTCCCCTGGTGGATCCTCGAGCGGCTCTGCGGCTGCGGTCGCTGCTGGTTTTGTCGCGGGGGCTATCGGTACTCAAACGAATGGATCGGTAATTAGGCCTGCCGCTTACTGTGGAATTGTAGGATACAAGATGTCGCGAGGACTAGTCGCTACGGATGGCATTATGCCTTTCTCGCCGTCGCTAGATCAGCCTGGGGTATTTGCCAGAGATGTTGCTGACGCTGCGCTACTCGCGTCGTGTTTGACTGATCGAAGATCTGGGATCTCACCGCTTGCAGCGCCACTTAAAAATGCCCCACGTCTGGCTGCTGTACGGTCTCCTTCATGGTATCTGGCGAGCAATGAAGCACGCGTCCAATTCGAATCCGACATTAATCGTTTGCGACAAGCAGGAGCGACGATTGATGTGATTGAGGTGGGAGGGGAATTTGACCGCGCTCACAAAGTTCACCGCACGATTATGTTGCATGAGGCAGCCAAGGTTTCAAAGGCGGTTCGTGGCGAATATCGAGGTTATTTCTCTGACTTTTTGATTAGTACATTAGAGGAGGGCGATCGAATAACCGAGACGCAGTTTAAGGACGCCATTAAAAAGAAAAATGCACTTCAAAATAACTTCGCGTCGTTTATAGATAGAGGATACTCAGCAATCATTACTCCCCCTGCAACTGGAGAAGCGCCGGATACCCTCAACGTCACGGGAGACCCAAGTTTCTGCTCAATTTGGACGCTAGTCGGGGCGCCTGCGATCACCATTCCTACGGGGCTAGGTCCTAGAGGGCTGCCACTCGGGTTACAAATTGTGGGTGCAGTCGATGAGGATAATTATCTCTTGTCTACCGCTGCGTGGTGTGAACGTAATTCTCCGTTTAAAGGTCTGAGTTAAATTGGCTCGATAACGAATTTATCCAAGCTCAGATTTTTCCTTCCTCTCATCGGTAATGGAAGGCGTGCTCGTGATGTCTTGGGGTTTGAGTGATGACTAATGCGAAGAAAAGGTTACATTCCTTAAAGCAGCAAATAGGCGAGAGTCTCTGCAAAGACCAATGGAGTTTTTATCGAACTTTTCGATCTCTTGAGAGTGCGCTGAAAAGGAATGGGGATCTTGAAGGTCTCGAGCAGCTTGAATCAAAAGTCAAACTATCAATCGAGAGCGCTGGGGCTAGGGCTGCTCGAATTCCGGCTGTCAGCTTTCCAGACGATCTTCCTGTCAGCGCTCTAGCTGATGATATTGAGGGCTTAATAGCGGCTAATCAGGTCGTTATTATTTCTGGTGAAACGGGTTCCGGTAAAACAACCCAAATTCCCAAAATATTGATGAAATTGGGAAGGGGTAGTCGAGGACAAATCGTGCATACGCAGCCAAGACGGATAGCGGCAAGGTCTGTAGCGAATAGGCTCGCCCAAGAGACCGGCACGGAGCTGGGAGATATCATTGGATATCAAGTCCGATTCAATGATCGGTCGTCTTCAGAAAACTTAATTAAGGTTGTCACTGATGGAATTTTAATTGCGGAGACACAGACCGATCGATTTTTGAGTGCCTACGACAGCATCATTATTGATGAAGCACACGAGCGAAACTTAAATATTGATTTTCTATTTGGGTATTTGAAGAGCATTCTTCCGAAGAGGCCCGAACTTAAGATCGTGATTACCTCGGCAACTATTGACGCCGAGAAGTTCTCGAAGCATTTCAATGATGCCCCAGTTATTAAAGTATCAGGGCGTTTGTATCCAGTCGATATTTTGTATGAAGATAGTTTAACGAAAGAAGGAGAGCAACTACCTGTTGAAGAATATGGTCTTGTGACCTTGGCGCTAAGAAGGATTTCCGAACACAGAGGATCCGGCGATGTACTGGTTTTTTTGCCCGGAGAAAGAGAAATAAGACAGTTAGATGCTGTAATTCGCAAGGATTTTCTGCGAGGTTCTGTAGGAAAGGACTGGGAGATCTTAACGCTCTTTTCTCGACTTTCAGTGAGAGAGCAAAATAAAGTTTTTGGTTCGTCACACAAACGTCGAATAATACTTTCTACGAACGTTGCAGAGACATCTCTAACCATCCCTAGAATCCAATTTGTGATCGATAGTGGTGAGGCTCGACTCAAGAGATATAGTTACCGTAATAAAGTTGAGATGCTGCAGGTCGAGAGAATTTCAAAGGCTGCGGCGGATCAGCGCGCAGGCCGAGCGGGACGATTAATGCATGGTGTGTGTTTTCGCCTTTACACGTTAGAGGATTTCCAAAAGAGGAGTGAATTCACAGATCCAGAAATACTGAGATCGTCCCTTGCCTCGGTGATTTTAAGAATGCAGTATCTCAGACTTGGTGATCCGCAAGAGTTCCCGTTTGTAGACCTACCAATACCTCGAGCGATCGTCGATGGATACCAGCTACTCGAGGAGCTAGGTGCAATTAGTGGCGATAAAAAACTGACAAAGGTGGGTATGGAACTGGCCAAAATGCCGGTTGATCCTCGTGTGGGAAGAATGATCCTTGCAGGGAGACAATTTGGGTGTAATCGGGAGATATTGATACTGGCCGCAGTAATGTCTTTACCAGACCCAAGAGAGCGAGATTTTTCTGCTCAAATGCAGGGTGTGTTCGAAAGAAAGGATGAACATTCTGATTTCCTGGTGTTTTTAAGGATTTGGATTTGGTTTCAAAAACTTTTTGATACAACTAGATCCAAGAGCGAAATTCGACGAGCCTGCGAAAAGCATCATTTGTCATTTTTACGACTATTTGAATGGCGCGATCTTCACAGCCACCTTTCCCAAGTGGTGCGAGATATGGGATTTAAAGTCGGAGAAGCTCCCTCTGGAGCTGCGAGTATTCACCAGGCTTTACTCACCGGGCTTTTGGGAAATATTGGATATCGGCAAGAAGAAAGGGGGACATTCAGGGGAACGCGTGACATAAAATTTCAGATTCACCCTGGATCGTCACTGTATAAAAATCCAGGAAAATGGGTTGTTTCGTTTGAGTTGGTTGAAACGACCAAACTTTATGCTAGAACCGTGGCTCGAATAGAAAGAGATTGGATTGAGCCATTGGCATCCCACCTAACGCGTTCGACCTTTAGTGATCCTCTATGGTCTCGAGAACAGGGTAATGTAATTGCCAAGGAGCAAGTCACTTTGTATGGTTTGATTATTGTTCCAGCCAGATCTGTCATATACGGAAAGTTAAATCCTCGAGAAGCGAGACAAATTTTTATTCAATCTGCGTTGGTGCGTGGTGATGTACGGCATTGCCCACCATTTATGAAGCACAATTTAGAGTTGATACAGGTACTTGAAAATATGGAGAGTCGTTCACGACGGCAAGACATATTAGTTGATGAGAGCATTAATTACTCGTTCCTCGAGGAGAGAGTACCGTAGCATCTTTGGAATGGGTC
>JAURFP010000088.1 GCA_030834275.1 Burkholderiales bacterium
CTCATTTTCATCTATTGATAAATTTAAAATTATGACTGGCTTATGCATTTGGTTGTTGTTTTATTTTCGCGGCGACTGAGTTTCGAAGATCGTAATATTTGATGCGATTCTTCGCTCCGTGGTAACCTACAGGTCATGAGATTGTTCTGCGTAACGTTGGTTTCATCTTTCGCGACCTTTTTTATTGGGATATGTTTTGGAGCTAATCCTGATTTAAATATTGCGAGACAAGAATGTGCCGCTGGTCGGGGCTCTTCTTGTAACGAGCTTGGCGTCGCCCATATCGAGGGGGACGTAGTAGGCCAAGATTACATTGCAGCAATCAATTACTTTGAGAAGGCTTGTGACCGCGATATTGCGGACGCATGTCTCTTTCTTGGCTACAGTTTTTATAACGGTATAGCGGTAACGCGCGACTATCTTGCAGCTGTTAAGACTTATGTGGAGCGTTGTGAGCTTGGTTTAGGTATGGCTTGTAATTCTCTCGGGCATGCCTTTTATAAGGGAGGTAATGTCCGTATAAATTTTGTTAAAGCGTTTGGTTTTTATGAAAAAGCCTGTCAGGCGGGTGTCGCTACCGCCTGCGATGCTTTAGGCTTTGCCTATTATTACGGGGAGACTGCTGAATTTTATAAGTTAGGCTGTAGTTCCGGGCGAGAAGATGCCTGCATGAAAATGGGTAATGCATATGCGATGGGTATTGGTGTTACCCAGAGTGATTCTGAGGCCCTTAAGTTTTTCGCTCTAGCGTGTGATTTGGAAAGTGAGTGGGGCTGTCAAGATTACGAAATTCTTAAAGAACGTGCAGAAATGCAAAGACGCGAACCTGCTCACTGATTTGACTATTGTCGAGATGTTTTAGCTAGGATGTTGATATTGCGGTAGGATGCGCATCTTCTTATGAGGGAACTCTCTAGAGTTGCCTCGCGTGCTAATCGTTTGGCCAGAGGTCAACGAAATTGGAGAAATATGAGTTTTGCGAATTTAGGTCTTAATGAACTGTTAAACCGATCAATCTCCGATCAGGGTTACGAAAAGCCAACTCCGATCCAGGAGAAAGCTATTCCAGAAATTCTTGCTGGACGTGATGTGCTAGCTGCAGCCCAGACAGGAACAGGAAAAACAGCGAGTTTTACATTACCAATGTTGGACTTGCTTTCGAAACATGCAAATACCAGCGTCTCTCCAGCGAAACATCCGATCCGTGCTCTGATTCTGGCCCCGACTCGTGAATTGGCAGCGCAGGTTGAGGAGAGCGCAAAGACATATAGCAAGTACTTGCCTCTTCGGATTGGTTCAGTTTTTGGTGGCGTTCCAATGGACCCCCAAACGACGATGCTTCGCTCCGGGATCGAAATACTTGTTGCGACTCCGGGCCGATTACTAGATCACATTCAGATGAAGGCCATCCGTTTTACAGCGGTGGAGTTTTTGGTGCTTGACGAGGCGGATCGAATGCTGGACATGGGGTTTCTTCCAGATATCAAAAGGATTATCGACCTACTTCCACAGAAGCGTCAAACGCTGATGTTCTCGGCTACTTACTCCGATGAAATTAGATCTCTTGCGTCCAAATGGTTAAACGATCCGGTAAAGGTTGAGGTTGCACCTAGAAATACAATTACTGAAACGATTGAGCATACCGTTTACAAAGTGGATGAATTTTCAAAACGAGATCGACTGGTTGACTTGATTGCCATGAGGGATATGAAGCAAGTCTTGATCTTTTGTAATACTAAGATAGGTGCCAATCGGCTCTCAAGTTATCTCGATCGTAAAGGTTTCTCCGCGCAGGCTATTCATAGTGATAGAACTCAGATTGAGCGCATGGATGCGCTCGCGAAATTTAAGGCAAATGAGATTAATTTTTTGGTTGCGACGGATATCGCTGCTAGAGGTATCGACATTGAGGATCTTCCATTTGTAATCAATTTTGATTTACCGCCGAACCCAGAGGACTATGTGCATCGTATCGGTAGAACTGGGCGAGCCGGTCAAAAAGGTGAGGCAATTTCATTTGCGGGTAATGAAGATGGTGAGTGTCTCTCAAACATAGAAAAATTGATAAAAGTAAAACTTCAATCGAAATCCTCATTAACAAGACCGACTAGTAATCGAAAGCTGAGTTCGACCAAGAATTCGGAAGATCCTTTTTTCGATAAACCTTACGTCCCGACTGCTAAGTCAGATGAATTGAAAAAGCAGGGGGTTAAAAAAGTATCCTCAGCAGGTGTGGAGAAAGCTAAAAACTCGAATAAGCCGGTCGCAGCGCTATTTATGCCTAGGTCTAGCGCTGGAGGTAAATAATTCTTGGTTGTGAAATTATGTCCACTCATTGGTCGAGTAGTCTAAAGAGCTTATTCGACCGAGATGATGCTGAAATACCGCTCTTCGAGGCCTCATTAATTTTTGCATCACACCTCTACCAAAATCTAAATACCACCGAGGTGACGGTCGAATTGGATCGACTGCGTATTGAACTAAAAGAACGTGTATTCGGCACTAAGCTCTTCCTCGATCGACTCTCTGCTTTGAATGAATTCCTGTTCGTTTCGAATGGCTTTAAGCCAAATCGAGAGGATTACTTCGATCCAAGAAATAGCTGCATGAACGAGGTCCTCTCTCGACGTACCGGTATCCCTATCTCACTTTCTATTTTGTACATTGAATTAGGAAGGTTCATCGATTTAAATCTCTCTGGCGTTTGTTTTCCCGGACATTTTCTTGTGCGATGTGATGAGGATGATCAATTGATCTTTATCGATGTATTTTCTAAAGGGCAATTCTTGAGTTGGTCTGATCTACAGCAGACTTTAAAAAAAAACAGGGGCGGCGAGGTGTCTCCAGCGATCGTTTCCTCGCTGGTGGCGCCGAGTACGAACCGTGCGATATTAACGAGATTTTTGCAGAATTTACGGGCTATATACATGGATAGAGGCGATCATGAAAAATCACTGTTGATTCTCAACTGGATTATCGAGTTTGGTTTAGTCTGCGCTGAGGATCACCTCAATCGCGCCAAGGTCTGTGAGGGACTTGGGGCCATACGAGCTTCAATTATCGACTATGAGAGGTCGCTGCTCTTGGACCCCGGGCAACCCAACGCTGACCAGATAAAGTTACAAATATCCGACCTTAGAAAAATTGTTCGAAGGGTAAATTAAATAGATCAGTAGTTATTCCACTCAGTAAGTTAAGCGGGTTTGCTACTCGCCAAGGTCCTCGAGTTCTAACTCTCGAAGAGATTTCACTACAGAGGCACTATTATTATCTCGAGGTAAATTGCCATCA
>JAURFP010000089.1 GCA_030834275.1 Burkholderiales bacterium
CTGATGGGATTGTTGAGTTTGAGGAGTGGCCAAGGTTGCCAGGTGAGTATCATGGATCTGGATGTATGCTCGCTAGTTCGATTGCTTGTTTGATGGCTTGTGGTTATTCGGTAGAGAGTGCTGTTAAAAGCGCGCAGGGATACACATGGGAAATGCTACACAAAGGTTATCGTATCGGAGCGGGCCAGCTTGTTCCCAGTCGAAATATTTTGGAGCGTGATATTCATTGAAAACAGTTGTTTCTGGGATCTACGCAATTACTCCTGATGTCGGTGATACAGACGAGTTGATTAATATTGTTGGCCATGCCCTTCGGGGGGGTGTTAAGTTATTTCAGTACCGAAATAAATCCGCAGATAAAAAACTCAAGGTCGAGCAAGCAGAGCAGTTGCTCAAATTGATTCGAGGCCATAGTGGTGCGCTAATCATCAATGATGATTTATCTATCCTAGAGACCGTAGATGCAGACGGGTTACATGTGGGAGGGGACGACATCGGTGTTGAAATCGCGCGTAAAGCGCTCACGAAAGAAAAGATTCTTGGTGTATCATGTTACTCAGATGTAGAGCGAGCAGCGTGGGGCGAGCGAGCCGGAGCTGATTATGTTGCCTTTGGGAGCATGTACAAGACGACCTCGAAAGTGCATGCAGATAATGCTTCGCTTGACACACTTAGGAGGGCTCGCGCTTTCTGTAGCCTACCCGTTGTGGCGATAGGTGGGATCAATAGAGGTAACTTGAAAGAAGTGGTATTGGCCGGAGCCGATAGCGCTGCCATCATTCAAGGTATTTTTGGCGCTTCTGATATTTTCCGAGAAGCACAACTCTGTCGGAAAATATTTGTAAACGCCCTTCAAGCGAAAAGAATTTAAATAGTTATTACGGAATGAGTATGTCCAACGCAAATGAAGTTGCTTTTCAAAAAGCAAAGAAAGTAATTCCTGGAGGGGTCAACTCTCCAGTCAGGGCATTCGGTTCAGTTGGTGGGACTCCGCGGACAATAGATAGGGGAGCAGGGTCGAAGATCTATGATGTGACAGGTAAAGAGTTCATAGATTATGTTGGCTCTTGGGGACCTTTGATTTTGGGCCATGCGCATCCAGATATAGTTCGCGTAGTTCAGCAAACTGCTGAAAGAGGGTTGAGCTTTGGCGCTCCCACAGAAAAAGAAATTGAATTGGCTGAAATGATTACGCGCTTGGTGCCATCTATGGAGCAAATACGTTTGGTAAGCTCTGGCACCGAGGCGACGATGAGTGCGATACGTCTCGCACGAGGGTTTACTGGTAAGCCTAAGATTATAAAATTTGAAGGGTGCTATCACGGGCACTCTGATTCTCTACTCGTTAAAGCTGGATCTGGTGCGCTGACATTTGGGCAGCCCAGTTCCGCAGGCGTGCCCTCGGAGCTGACATCACATACCATCGTCCTTGATTACAATAATGTTGAGATGTTAAATCGGGCATTCTCCGAGGCTGGCGATGAGATAGCAGGTGTAATTATTGAACCTATCGCTGGGAATATGAATCTCGTTAAGGCCAGTCCAGATTTTGTCTCTGCTTTGAGAAACCTTTGTGATCGCTACGGTGCTTTGCTTATTTACGACGAAGTCATGACGGGGTTTCGAGTTGGCATTTCCGGTGCCCAGGGCATACAAGGCGTGACTCCTGATATTACTACTCTCGGAAAAGTAATCGGTGGGGGTATGCCAATGGGCGCATTTGGTGCGCGACGGGAAATAATGGATAGATTAGCCCCTATTGGGCCTGTATATCAAGCAGGAACCTTGTCTGGTAACCCCGTATCTGTTGCTGCAGGTATTCGTACACTTCAACTCATCCAAGAACCCGAATTTTTTGACGATCTAACGAAAGTTACGAGAAGACTTGTTGACGGTATGACAGAGATGGCTAAAAAGCACTCGGTGGATTTTTGTGCAGACTCGGTTGGTGGAATGTTTGGGATGTATTTTAGTAGATCAATTCCAGAATCATTCTCCGACGTGATGGCGAGTGACCGAGAACGATTCAACAAATTTTTTCATCTTATGCTCGACAGAGGGGTATATCTAGCACCATCGGCATTTGAGGCGGGCTTTGTTTCGTCTGCGCATTCCGAGGCCGACATAGCGGCAACTCTTGATGCTGCAGATGAGACCTTTGCTAAGCTATAAATAGTCTTCTTCTTCAATTAATCTAGTATGTCCGGCCTGCTTGAAAAAACAACGTTCTGGAAGTCGTTCGAAAAATATGACCAGTTACCAGATGACTACGGATCTGAAGTGGTTTTTGCCGGACGTTCTAACGCGGGGAAATCCAGTGCTCTTAATGCGCTAACTAACAGGCGGAAATTAGCCCATGTTAGTAAGCTCCCCGGCCGAACGCGGTTACTAAATTTTTTTGAAGTATCTGCGTTCAAGTATCTTGTTGACCTCCCCGGATATGGTTACGCCAAGGTTCCAGATCAGATGAGGAAGTCATGGGGCAAGGCTCTGACACTTTATTTGAAGAGGCGTGAGCAAATACGAGGGCTTTTTGCGGTGGTTGATATTCGCCATGCGCTCACAGAGCTTGACTATCAGTTAATCGAATGGTTTTCCATTACGGGTAGACCTATGCACCTACTTTTGACTAAAAGCGACAAGCTAACCAGAGCCCAAGCTGAACGAAAGTTGGCGGAGGTATCCGCTATACTGACAAAAAATTACCCTTGGGCATCTGCGCAAATTTTTTCCAGTACGAGCAAAGCAGGAGTTCCGGAGGCGCGTGAGAAGCTCGCGGATTGGCTCGATCTAACTTAGTTAGGTTTGTGTAAAGTGATGTATCAATCGCTGCAGGTTTGGCGTTTAAGATGAGAATACTGTATGAATATTTTTAGTCAGTTTCCCCGTCGGCGAATGAGACGAAACCGCCGAGATGATTTTTCTCGAAGACTCGTCCAGGAGAACCGACTGTCTGTCGATGATCTCATCTATCCGGTATTTGTCATTGAGGGAAAAAATGAGAAATATGCAGTTGAATCGATGCCAGGAGTCTTCCGTTATACGCCCGACAAGCTCCTCTCAGTTGCTGAAGATTGTGTGAAACTTGGCGTACCTGCGTTGGCGCTTTTCCCAGTAATCGATTCAGAAAAAAAAGATGCTACTGGTAGCGCGGCATACTCTGATGATGGTCTTGTTCCGAAGGTTATCTCGATCTTAAAAAAAGAATTTCCCGATTTGGGGGTCATTACGGAT
>JAURFP010000008.1 GCA_030834275.1 Burkholderiales bacterium
AAACCGGATGAAGGCAGTAATACCACAGAGGATTCTGTTCCCGCGAACGACATCGAAAGAGAACAAACCGAACCCACAGCCACGGATGAAGTTGAGGCGCTCCGCGTTGAAAACGAAAAACTTAAAGAAGAATGGCTGAGAGCAAAGGCTGAGACAGAGAATGTACGGAAGCGAGCGGAGACCGATGTAAGGAATGCTCACAAGTATGGAGTCGAACGCCTCGCGACGGAACTGTTAGCTGTCAGCGATAGCTTAGAAGCGGCCCTCGCGCTTGAGACGGTAACCACTGAATCACTTCAAGACGGTGTTGGACTTACTCTTAAGCAATTACAAGCAGTTTTTGAGAAATTCAACATTAAGGAAATTAACCCTGTAGGGGAAATTCTCGATCCTCACCGTCATCAAGCGATGGCAGCTCTCGAATCTGATGCGCCAGAAAACTCCATCATCAACGTTTTCCAAAAAGGTTACGAGTTAAATGATCGCTTGATCAGACCAGCCATGGTCAGCGTCTCGAAGAAAAATCAAGCTTGAAATTTTCAAAAACGAACCCAATTTAAAACACATAGAAATAATTTGAATAAGGAAAGATAGTATGGGAAAAATCATTGGCATTGACTTAGGCACCACAAACTCATGTGTCGCAGTTATGGACGGTGGAAAGGCTAAGGTGCTTGAAAACGCCGAGGGCGGGAGAACCACTCCGTCGATTGTTGCGTACTCTGAGGAGAACGAGGTCCTGGTTGGAGCTCCGGCTAAAAGGCAGGCGGTAACCAATCCTAAAAATACGCTATATGCTGTGAAGCGACTGATCGGAAGACGATTCAAGGATTCAGAGGTTCAAAAAGCTATCGAAAATTCTCCATTCGCGATTGTGGAAGCGAAAAACGGCGATGCATGGGTTGACGTAAGAGGCAAACAAAGCGCACCTCCCGAAGTAAGTGCACAAATCCTGATGAAAATGAAAAAAACCGCTGAGGATTACCTCGGGGAACCCGTTTCTGAGGCTGTAATAACAGTTCCCGCGTACTTTAACGACTCACAGCGGCAAGCCACAAAAGACGCAGGACGAATCGCTGGCCTCGACGTAAAGCGGATTATCAATGAGCCTACTGCGGCAGCGCTCGCATTTGGCATGGACAAAAAACAAGGTGATAAAAAAATTGCGATATATGACCTTGGAGGTGGCACTTTTGATGTTTCGATCATTGAAATAGCTGAGGTAGATGGTGAGCATCAATTTGAAGTTCTTTCCACCAATGGAGATACTTTCTTGGGAGGGGAAGACTTCGACCAAAGACTCATAGACTACCTAGCCGACGAGTTCAAGAAGGAACAAAGTGTTGATTTACGCAAAGATGTTCTAGCTCTGCAGCGGCTAAAGGAAGCTGCTGAAAAAGCAAAGATAGAACTATCCTCGAGCCAACAAACCGAGGTAAATCTCCCGTACATCACGGCTGATGCAACTGGACCAAAGCACCTTGCAGTGAAAATTACAAGAGCAAAATTGGAAAGCTTGGTAGAAGACCTGGTTACAAGAACGATCGAGCCTTGCCGAACTGCAATCAAAGACGCAGGCGTTAAAGTGTCGGACATCAACGACGTCATCCTCGTAGGGGGAATGACAAGAATGCCAAAAGTTCAAGAGACGGTAAAAAACTTTTTTGGAAAAGATCCAAGGAAAGACGTAAACCCAGATGAGGCGGTCGCTCTGGGCGCTGCAATTCAAGCTGGCGTGTTGCAGGGAGATGTTAAAGACGTTCTGTTGCTTGACGTCACTCCTCTCTCGCTCGGAATTGAAACGCTCGGTGGTGTGATGACCAAACTCATCCAAAAAAATACCACGATACCAACAAAGGCTAATCAGGTATTTTCAACCGCGGAGGATAACCAAACCGCCGTTACGATTCATGTTTTACAAGGCGAACGAGAGATGGCAAAGGACAACAAGTCGCTTGGCCAATTCAACTTGAGTGACATTCCGGCCGCTGCGAGAGGAATGCCTCAGATCGAGGTTAACTTTGATATTGACGCCAATGGGATTTTGCATGTTTCGGCGAAAGACAAAGCAACTGGGAAAGAAAATAAAATCACCATCAAAGCCAACTCAGGTCTGTCTGACGAGGAAATAGAAAAAATGGTGAAGGACGCGGAAGCTAATGCCGATGAGGACAAGAAAGCGCGCGAGCTTGTTGATGTCAGAAATCAATGCGATTCTCTAATACACAGCGTGAAGAAAACACTCAGTGAGCATGGGGATAAGGTTAATCCTGAAGAAAAGGCCGGCATTGAACAAGCAATCCAAGATGCAGAGGCTGCTCTGAAGGATGGCAGCAAGGAAGATATCGAAAGCAAAACTCAAGCGTTAGCGACCGCCTCTCAAAAACTTGCCGAGCAAATGTACACTCAACAACAAGGTGATGGCCAAGGAGCGGATCAGCAGGGCAAAGCTAATGGTTCTGACAGAGCAGAACCGGAAGGTGATGTTGTCGATGCAGAGTTCGAAGAAGTTGAGAAAGATAAGAAAGCAAGCTAACCGCGATATTGGTATCTGACGGGTTGCCTCGGACTTTGAGTTCGTGGCAACTTTCATTTTAATTTAATGCAATAACTTCCTCGAAAAATGGCAAAAAGAGATTTTTACGAAGTCTTAGGTGTAAACCGGGATGTAGCCGATGGCGATCTGAAGAAAGCCTATCGAAAACTAGCGATGAAATACCATCCAGATAAAAACCCAGACAACGCAAAAGCAGAAGAACAATTCAAGGAAGTCAAAGAAGCATACGAAGTTTTATCAGACCCTCAAAAACGCGCAGCCTATGATCAGTACGGCCATGCCGGTGTCGACCCATCGGCCGGAATGGGCGCTGGGGGCGCTGGCTTCGGAGGATTTTCCGATGCATTTGGCGACATATTTGGGGATATCTTTGGCGGCGGCCGATCTGGTGGTCGGTCAAACGTTTATAGAGGAGCAGATTTACGCTACAACCTCGATATTTCGCTCGAGGATGCTGCACGTGGTACCGAAATAAAAATTCGCGTGCCCGCGATGGAAACATGTGGAACATGCTCTGGGAAAGGAGCCAAACCTGGAACGGAGCCAGTTACATGCGGAACCTGCCGAGGACAAGGTCAGGTCCGAATGAGCCAAGGTTTCTTTTCCATAGCCCAAACGTGTCCCGACTGTCACGGAAGCGGTAAGGTCATCAAAACTCCGTGTGGAGACTGCCATGGGCAAGGCAGAATAAAGCGACAGAAGACGCTGTCGGTAAAAATTCCTGCGGGGGTTGATGAAAGCGACCGAATAAGACTATCAGGAGAGGGTGAAGCAGGCGTGAATGGAGGCCCGGCTGGCGACCTTTACGTTGTAATTCAAATCAAACCACACAATGTCTTTTCTCGAGATGGCAATGATCTCCACTGCGAGATGCCCATCAGTTTTGGCACCGCCGCTTTGGGAGGTGAAATAACCATACCCACCCTTGATGGCTCTGCGAAACTTAAAATACCACCCGAAACTCAGACGGGTCGAGCGTTCCGACTCCGCGGCAAAGGCGTGAAAGGGGTTCGAAGCAGCGCCTATGGAGATTTGATGTGCCATGTGGTTGTCGAGACACCCGTAAACCTGACTGAGCGACAACGGGAGCTATTGGCAGAGCTTGAAGATATCAGTAGCGAAGACATGCCTCATCATAATCCGAAGGCTAAATCGTGGATGGATAAGGTGAAGGAATTTTTCGACGGCTAATTTAGCTCCCTCTTCGCCAGGTTGTACCTCCGGCAGAATCTTCAAGAATAATGCCGTTACTTTCCAATTCTGTTCGGATAGCGTCGGCGCGCTTGAAATCGCGGCTCTTTCTTGCTAGCTCTCGATCAGCTATCAAGCCTTCAACCTTATCATTTGGGAATAAGTATGCATTCCCAGATTGCAGGAAGTCGTCCGGCTGACGCCCTAACAGTCCAACAAGATTGGCAAGCCCCTTAAGTAATCCGGCAGTAACGTGGCACGAGTCTCGATTCGCCATTGTCGCAAGCTCAAAAAGCACCGATATCGCTCGCGGAGTATTAAAGTCATCGTTCAATGCCTCACTAAACTGTTTTGCCGAGGGATGATTCCAGTCAACGTGACCTGTACCCAACTCGTCACCAAAATTTTTTAAGGTCGTATATAACCGTGTAAGCGCTTGCCTTGCATCTACAAGATGCTGATCAGAATAATTTAACGGACTTCTGTAATGAGCACGCAAGATGAAGAAACGTACTACCTCCGCATCAAATTTTTCTAAAATCTCCCGAACCGTAAAGAAATTTCCGAGAGATTTTGACATCTTTTGCTCATCAACCCTCACGAAACCATTGTGTAGCCAATAATTAACAAAAGTACAGCCATGAGCTCCTTCAGACTGTGCAATTTCATTCTCATGGTGCGGGAACTGTAGATCTTCACCACCTCCATGAATATCAAAATGCTCACCCAACAAACGCTGACTCATGGCAGAACATTCAATATGCCATCCGGGTCTACCATCACCCCAAGGCGATTTCCAAGATGGCTCCCCAGGCTTCACAGATTTCCAAAGTACGAAATCAAGAGGATCTTGCTTTTCAGTATCCACACCCACCCGCTCTCCAGCACGCAATTGATCCAGCGATTTACCCGATAACTTCCCGTATCCATCAAACTTTCGAACTGAGAAATACACATCTCCGTTAGCACCAACATACGCAAAACTGCGGTCAATCAACTTTTGTATCAAGTCCAGCATCTGAGGAATATTTTCAGTTGCCTTCGGCTCGTGATCTGGCTGCTCAACGCCTAAAGCGATAGCATCTTCGTTCATGGCTTCTATGAATCTTCCAGTCAACTCTTGGATAGACTGATTTTTTTCTATAGCTCTCTGGATAATCTTGTCATCTATGTCAGTGATGTTTCGGACATACGTAACGTCGTACTTCAATGCACGCAACCATTTATAAATCAGATCAAAGACAACCATTACTCGCGCGTGACCCAAATGACAGAGGTCATAGACGGTCATACCACAGACGTACATTCGCACACGCCCTTCCTCAAGCGGCTTAAAGGACTCTTTTTTTCTAGAGAGGGTGTTATACAACTGAAGCATTTTTTCGGAAGCCCTCGAAATCGACAATCGGTTCAGCAATTCATTAAGCAAAAAGTAGCCGGAAGTATAACAGAGCAACTGGGAGTAACTCCTGTCTAAAACTACCTTAACAACATAAATAAGTGGCGACTGATAAACTATCAAACAAAATTGAATAATTTATAAGGAAAATAAATGTCTGAAAAAGTCAGTATGGATACGTCCCTCGGCGAAATCGTGATAGCTCTGGATTCCGAGAAGGCCCCTGAAACCGTGAAAAATTTTTTACAGTATGTGGATTCAGGCTTCTACGACGGCACAATTTTTCATCGCGTGATAAACGGATTTATGATTCAAGGTGGCGGATTCGATACACAAATGAAAGAGAAACCCACCGAAGCGCCAATAAAAAACGAGGCTAATAATAACCTGAAGAACAACCAATATACTATCGCGATGGCACGCACTAGCGATGTGAACTCAGCTACATCTCAATTCTTTATCAACGTTGCGGACAATGACTTTTTAAACTTCTCGTCTCCTACGCCGCAAGGCTACGGGTATTGCGTTTTTGGCTCGGTAACCTCGGGGCAAGACACGGTTGACGCGATCAAAAAAGTAGCTACTGGAAATCATGGCTTTCACCAAGACGTTCCGACCGAACAAGTTTTAATTAATAAGGTCGTGCGCGTCGAATCCTAACGCTGAGATCCGCTTGAATCCAAAAACGTACGCGTTTATCTCCGACTTACATCTTCAAGCTGAAGAACCTGAGAAAACTAATATATTTCTCAGGTTTCTTCAGTCTGAGGCCAGATCGGTCGATGAACTTTTCATTCTGGGAGACCTGTTCGAATACTGGGTTGGAGATGATCAAGCGGATGAGCCCTGTATCGCGGAAATCATTTTAAATCTGCATGAGCTAACTAAGACCGGCACTAAAGTTGCCGTTATGCACGGCAACCGAGACTTCTTAATCGGACAAAAATTTAGCAAACTTACTGGGGCATCGCTCCTGCCCGATGAAGTGTTGATAGATATTCACGGCCAACGCGCGCTTCTTTTACATGGTGATACGCTTTGTACAGACGATATTGATTATCAAAGCATAAGGGCGGTTATTCGTAATCCAGAATGGAGGCGCGAGTTTCTCAAAAAACCCATCGGTGAAAGAAGACAAATTGCACGCTCTTACCGGCTAGAAAGCGAATCCGCAAAGAAAGAAAAAGAAAAAGAGATTATGGATGTTTCCTTAGAAACGCTTTACTCAACCCTAAGAGAATGGAATTATCCGCTGCTCATTCATGGCCATACCCACCGCCCACAGCATCACGCTCACGAGGTAGATGGAGCGAACTGCGCGAGATTTGTTTTAGCTGACTGGAGTGCGACTCGCGGACACGCCCTTGTATTCGACAAAACAGGCTCTAGGGAAATCGATCTCTCTTAGCTAACAGCGTCAACTAACGCGTTAGCGCAAAATCTAAATCGTCTTGTAAATCTTCTACAGTTTCTAGTCCGACAGCTAATCGAATTAATCCATCTGTGATGCCACTTTCAAGTCGATCCTCTTCCGATAACCTTCCGTGAGTCGTAGTGCCTGGATGCGTGATGGTCGTTCTTGTATCCCCTAAATTCGCAGTGATCGATACGATCTGAAGATTATCGATTACCTTCCAAGCATCTTCCTTACCCCCCTTGACCTCAAAGGATACGATCCCCCCTCCAGCAGATTGCTGAGCTTTAGCTAATTTGTTCTGTGGGTGGTTATCCAGCCAAGGATAATATACGGCCTTCACTTTTTGGTGTTGCATTAACCACTGTGCAATTTTTAGGGCACTCTCGGAGTGCGCATCCATCCGGACTTTTAACGTCTCAAGACCCTTGAACAAGACCCAAGCATTAAAAGGTGACAGAGTGGCTCCGGCACTTCTGAGAAACGACACGAGAGGCTTTTCAATGACTTCTCTCCTACCGACAATAGCCCCCCCCATGACCCGACCCTGGCCATCTAGATATTTTGTCGCAGAATGAATAACAATGTCAGCCCCCAGAAGGATGGGTTTTTGCAACGCTGGGGTACAGAAGCAATTATCAACGACCAAAAGTACATTGTGCGATTTGGCTAACTTCGATATTTCAGCAATGTCTGCAACTTCGGTCAGCGGATTCGATGGTGTTTCAAGAAAAAACATCTTAGTTCTTCGCGTGATCCCCTCTTCCCAATCGTTGAGATCACTCGCATTGATATATGTTGTTTTTATTCCGAATTTAGTCAGCAAGCCGGAGAACAACTGCTTTGTGGCACCAAAAAGATTTTTCGATGCCACTATCTCATCTCCGGGCTCGAGCAGCGACATCGCGACTCCAAGAATTGCCGACATTCCAGAAGCCGTGGAAACGCACACCTCACCACCCTCAAGCGAAGCCAACCTCTCTTCAAACATAGAAAGATTAGGGTTCGTGTACCTCGAATACACCATCCCTGCTTCATCACCTGAAAAGCGCAGAGCAGCCTCTCTCGCATTGTTGAAAACAAAGCTTGACGTTAGATAAAGTGCCTCAGAGTGCTCATTAAAATGACTTCGGACCGACCCATCTCGGATGGCACTCGTCTCTAATCCATACTTCTTTTTACTTACCATTTATTTTCCAATACCCACAAAAAAACCCGCCTGGCTGCCAAGCGGGTCATTTCATTACCAACGCGCTTTAGCATGTATTTTTACGCGCCCGCAAGCTGATAATCAAATCGGCGCGAATTAAGCATAGGAACATCTTGGAAAAAAGTCAACTTCTGAACAGAGGCCGCCCCAATCACGGGTAAAAATTACTCAGCGTCCTCGAGCTCAACTTCCCTTGACTCGACGGACTTCCTGGTCAAAGCGTCGTCGTTCCTAAGGCTATCCACCTCTGATAGGTAGCGCTCCGTAACATCCCCTGTCACGTATTCTCCGTTAAAGCAGGATGTTTCAAACTCTTCAATCGTCTCGCTTAAACCTCGACAATCCTCTATCAGATCTTCAATAGTTTGGTAGATCAGTCTATCTACACCGATTTCGTTCGCTATCTCTTCATCGGTTCTCCCAAAAGCGATAAGTTCTTTTGAGGAGGGCATATCAATCCCGTAGACGTTTGGATAACGAACTGGGGGCGCAGCAGAAGCAAAATAAACACTCTTCGCCCCTGCATCTCGTGCCATTTGAACAATTTCTCTACTAGTGGTCCCTCTTACAATTGAATCATCAACTAGGAGAACATTTTTTCCCAAAAACTCAGACGCAATCGCATTTAATTTCTGCCTTACCGATTTTTTACGAGTAGCCTGCCCCGGCATAATGAAGGTCCGACCAATGTAGCGATTCTTGATAAATCCCTCACGATACGGAACCTCCAGTCCTTCCGCGAGCTCCATCGCAGAAGGTCGACTAGAGTCAGGTATTGGCACTACCACATCAATATCGAGATCAGCGTGGCTCTTCTTAATCAACCGCGCGAGACTCTTGCCCATCCGTAGCCGAGTCTCATGAACCGAAATCCCATCAATTACTGAGTCGGGCCTAGCGAGATATACATACTCGAATATACAAGGGGAGTGCTTAGGGGAAGTCGCACACTGTCGACTATTGATTTCACCATCGAATGAAATATAAATCGCCTCTCCAGGCAATAAATCTCTTACCAATTCAAATCCAAGCGTATCGAGCGCTACCGTTTCGGAGGCAACCAAGTACTCAACTTTTCCATTAGTTTGGCGTTTTCCAAAAACTAATGGCCTGATTCCGAAGGGATCACGGAATGCAACGAGACCATACCCAGCAATCATAGCCAGTACCGCATATGCCCCTTTGGCTCGTTTGTGGACCTCCTCAACCGCTGAGAATATTGCATCTGTAGTCAAATTCACATCAACACACGACTTTTGAATTTCATGTGCAAAAATGTTTAGCAATACTTCGGAGTCGGAGGAGGTATTAACGTGCCGCAAATCTTGGCGGAACAACTCATCTTTCAGCTTGGCCGCATTGGTAAGGTTACCGTTGTGTCCGAGGACAATACCAAAAGGCGAATTTACATACATAGGTTGCGCCTCGGCTGGTGAGTTCGCAGAGCCCGCAGTGGGATAGCGGCAATGTGCTATACCAGCATTTCCAACAAGATTACGCATATTTCTCGTTCGGAAAACGTCTCTGACTAAACCACTGCCTTTGTGTAGATAAAAGTTTTCGGCGTCAGCTGTAACAATACCCGCTGCATCCTGACCACGGTGCTGTAGCACTTGCAAACCATCGTACAGCAATTGATTCACGGGAGAGGTAGCAACCGCGCCGATTAACCCACACATAGAATTTTTTCCTTGGCCATCATGCTGCTTTCTTGTTTAAAAACTACCATTAGTCTGTGACTCCCCACTGTAACTCTGGGATTCGAGGCTGTACAACTTCACCGAAATCCTCGAAATATGGCCTCAAGGATGAGCTATTCCACCAATCATATCTCGTAATTGCGCTTAGCTCTAAAAACATGACCACTAATGACAAAATTAAGATACCTCGGAAAAATCCAAAAACTGAGCCTAGCAACCGGTCTATTCCAGTTAGGCTTGTCGCCTTGACCATTTTGGATATTTTAATTGCCAAAAAGCTAAACAAGAATATGAATACGACCAGCAAACCAATAAATGCAGCCACCCCACGAACGGTCGAAGAATCTACCCAGGAAACCAAGAACTTTGATAAAGGAAGTGATAAAACTTTCGCCGCTAAGAATGCGAGCACCCATGCAACTAAAGAGAGTATTTCCCTCGTCAAGCCTCGTATCAGGCCATAAATCAACGAAGCCGCCAGAACCCCCAAGAAACAATAGTCAACAATATTGAGCTCTAGGTCCATCAAAAAATATTAGCCCCAATTAACGCCAAGAGAAAATTTCCATCTACTCAAACTCTACAATTTTTGCATCACCATAAGTCAATTTTCTTGCCACAAGCCTTTTGAGCGCTTGTTCTGCACCTTCTTTATCCGAGAAAGGGCCAACCAAGATTGTCATCAACGGCTTCGAGGCGCCTTCTAATTTCCTAGAGACAACCTCAAATTTATTCTTCTCTACTTTCTTTGCGTAAATCTGTGCTCTTTCAAAATTTGAAAATACACCGAGCTGGACGAAATACTTACTTACAACCGCTACCTGATCGCCGACCACCGATACACTACTGTTGGCGTCAGCCACCTGATCTATGTCTTTTTCTCTGGGCTCGAGAGTTTTATCTTCCTGGCCTTCGATCACAGGCTGGGGTTCTTCAGCGCTCTTAAGCGAAATTCGCTCACCGGAGCTTCGGACTATCTCCACATCCTCTGGTAGCGGCCGCCTCTCATCATCCAAAAGCATAGGCACAAGAATGACGACAGCGAGAACCAGCGCAACAGCACCCACTAGCCGGCGCCGCGCCTTCTTCTTTAACTCTAACTCTTCGGAATCTTGGTCTAAATCCATATTTCGAATCTCGCGCTCCAAATCCTAGTTTGTTTTACCAACTACGCTTTTCATAGCAGAGACAACGTGAAATGAACCAAAGGCCACAATTCTATCATCAGGACCAACCTCTGCTAAAGCCAATTCAAAAGCTTCCGGTATCGAACCAATCGTCCTCCAATTGGATAACCCCATTTTTTCAAACTCGCCAGCAATTTCATCAGCACTCGCCGCTCTCTCAACAGGTAGGTTACACAGATACCAAGAATCAAAAATACTCTTCGTATTGGTGATAATGGTCTTGAAATCCTTATCTCTCATCACCCCAAAGATGGCAACCGTTTTACCATCGAACGGCGCGCTTCTGAGTTGATCCACCATGCACGTGACGGCATCTACATTGTGCGCGACGTCGATAATAACCAATGGGTTCAAACCCACCACCTCGAATCTCGCAGGTTGATGTGCTTTCAAAATCCCATCTCGTATCGCCCCCAACCCAGTTGGCAACTTTTCAGACATTAGATCGACGACGGTAATTGCAGTCGCCGCGTTCTGAACTTGGTGAGCACCCAACATTTGAGGATAATTTAAGTTAATTTTTCGACCCGATGGAGAAACGTATTGCCAATCACGTAAGCCTTTAAAAAAACGAAAGTCTCTCCCTAGGATAAAAAGCTTCACCGCAACTTGTTCAGCAGTTTCCTCAACAGATCTCGGAGGATTTGGATCGCCACACACCGCGACCGAATCACCTCCTCTAAAAATTCCAGCTTTTTCGAAACCAATTGATTCCCGATCCGAACCAAGAAAATCGACATGATCAATACCAATTTGAGTTAACACAGCACAATCTGCATCAACAACATTTACAGCATCGAATCTACCTCCCAATCCAACTTCTAAAATGGCTACATCTACGCTCTCCTCTACGAAGATCGAGTATGCACATAAGAAAGAGTACTCAAAATAGGTGAGCGTTATATCGCCCCTGATGTTCTCGATGCTCTCAAAAGCTTTGACGATTTTCTCATCGTTGACGTCAGCGCGAGCGATTCTCACGCGTTCATTGAATTTTAGAATATGGGGCGATGTGAAAAGACCCGTCTTGAGACCAGCCGAGGTATAAATAGATTCCAACATCGCAGCAGTAGACCCCTTCCCGTTAGTGCCACCTACAGTGATAACTGGAAATTTTTTTTTCTCAAATAATCTCGCGAATACACTCTGAACACGGTCAAGACTGAGATCTATATTTTTATCGTGCTGGCTATCGATCAATTCGAGCCACTGGGGTAGCGACAGAGACACCATCAAACAACCATTGGGCGACTAACCAAAAAGATAAGACTAATCTACCGGATGAACTCTTGTGAGGATCGAAATTAGCTTCGCTAATTTTTCACGCATTTCCCTACGGTCGACGATAAGATCGATTGCGCCATGTTCAAGCAAAAACTCTGCTCGCTGGAACCCCTCTGGGAGACTTTGACGTACCGTCTGTTCTATCACACGAGGCCCCGCAAATCCTATAAGGGCTCCTGGTTCCGCGATTACCACATCCCCGATCATCGCAAAACTCGCAGATACCCCTCCCATGGTCGGGTCTGTTAACACCGATATGAACGGAAGCCCCTTGGACGATAACTTACTAAGAGCCGCTGTAGTTTTTGCCATTTGCATGAGGGAAGTTAGCCCCTCCTGCATTCTCGCTCCACCGCTCGCGGAAAAACATAAAAATGGTAAGTTTTTTTGAGTCGCATATTCGACCGCCTGAACGAATCGCTCGCCGACAACAGAACCCATCGAGCCGCCGAGAAAACGAAACTCAAAAGCAACACAAACAACTGTAATGCCTTTGATCGCACCACGCATAGCGATAAGCGCGTCTTTTTCATCGGTATCAGCCTGAGCATCCCTCAGTCTATCTTTGTATTTTTTACTGTCTACAAACTTCAGAAAATCCGTTGGTACGACCGATTCGCCGATTTCCACCTGCCGCTCAGCATCTAAAATCGTTCGTAATCGTTCTCTCGCGCCTAGCCTCCCGTGGTGATCACACTTAGGGCAAACGTGAAGATTATCCTCAAACTCAGCCTGATAGAGCACAGATTCGCAGCTGACACATTTACTCCAAAGACCCTCTGGAACCGCTCTCTTAGAAGCTCTAGACGCATCTCCTGTGTTAATTTTTGGAGGTAATATTTTTTGTAACCAACTCATATTTGTAAACCCGGCGCTCTACGAATCGAGTTTGACGCGTATCGATTCAATCAATGTTGAAACGTTCTTCAAAACATTATCTTTATCTGATTTTTCAATTTCCTCGACAAGTCGACTACCAATCACAACTGCGTCTGAGAGATCCGCCACCGCTCTCGCCGTTTCACCATCTCTAATTCCAAATCCCACTCCTACCGGTATCTTCACGTGCTTTTTGATGCTTGGTATTTTTTCCGCTATCGCAGATAAATCAAGATGCGCTGCGCCGGTAACCCCTTTAAGGGACACATAGTACACGTACCCACCAGCACACTTAGAAACTGCCTGGATTCGTTGATCTGTAGTCGTTGGCGCAAGAAGATAAATCGCATCAATCGATTTTTCCTGTAGCGCTGAGAGAAGTTCATCTCCCTCCTCCGGTGGATAATCAACTACTAAGACGCCATCAACGCCGGCCTTTTGAGCCTTTTCAGCAAAAATCTGGACGCCCATCGCCTCGATGGGATTTGCGTAACCCATCAAAACTATAGGAGTCGATTGGTCACTATTCCGAAACTTACTAACGACATTCAAAACATCATTGAGGCCCGTACCTCTAGCAAGAGCACGCTCGCTGGATCGTTGAATAGTTGGGCCATCTGCCATTGGATCGGAAAATGGGACACCCAACTCAATAATATCCGACCCCGCAGAGACCAGCGTGTGCATAATATCCAATGTCATATCAAGGTTTGGATCACCCGCCGTTACAAAAGGAATCAACGCTTTTCTTCCGCTGCTGGAGAGAAATTCAAATTTTTCCGCTATTCTCGACATTCGATATTTCCAAAAATTAGATTCGTTACTTCAATAAGAGTTGGGAGACTTAGAGAGTGATTCCAGATGCCTGTGCGACGGTGTGCATGTCCTTGTCGCCACGGCCTGACAAATTAACGAGTAAGACTTGATCTTTCGACATATCAGGCGCGATCTTCACCGCATGCGCAACTGCATGCGCCGACTCCAACGCAGGCATAATTCCCTCAAGTTTTGTAAGCGTATGAAAAGCCTCCAAGGCCTCATCATCATTTGCCACTACGTATTCCGCTCTACCCATATCCTTCAATAAAGAATGCTCAGGTCCAACACCTGGGTAATCCAAACCGGCGGATATCGAGTGAGTTTCTATAATTTGTCCATCATGATCTTGCATCAGGTAGGTCCTGTTCCCATGAAGCACGCCAGGCTTTCCTGAAGCCAGTGGAGCTGCATGTTTTCCAGTTTCAACACCCAAACCTCCGGCCTCTACTCCGATCAATCGTACGGACAAGTCTTTGATGTAGGGATAGAAAGCGCCAATTGCATTCGATCCTCCACCAACGCAAGCGATGATCGCGTCTGGCTGGCGACCGATCAATTCTGGCATTTGCTCTCTTAACTCGGTGCCAACAACAGAATTAAAATCCCTCACGATCATCGGATAAGGATGGGGGCCAGCTACAGTTCCGATAATGTAAAACGTATTCTCAACATTCGTTACCCAGTCCCGCATCGCCTCGTTAAGCGCATCCTTTAAAGTCTTCGACCCACTCTCAACTGGTACGACTGTAGCCCCAAGTAATTTCATTCGATAAACATTACTCGACTGTCGGCGTACATCTTCGGAACCCATGTAGACAACACATTCCATCCCGTACCTGGCCGCGACCGTCGCGGATGCCACACCGTGCTGCCCAGCGCCAGTCTCAGCGATGATCCGTTTTTTTCCCATATGACGGGCCAATAACGCCTGTCCTACCGTGTTGTTTACCTTATGAGCGCCAGTGTGATTAAGATCTTCTCGCTTGAGCCAAATTTGAGCGCCACCGAGCTTCTCGCTCAATCTCTTTGCGTAGTAAACCGGGCTCGGGCGACCGACAAAATACTTCAACTCATGTTGAAATTCTTCTTGGAAACTCTTTTCATTTTTCAACTGTTCATAGTTGGCACGCAGATCATCGAGAGCGTGCATTAATGTCTCAGCTACAAAAACTCCGCCGTAATTTCCAAAGTGTCCTTTCTCATCTGGAAAACTATAATTCTCCAGCCCTTCTTTCATCTGCATCTCTAACCTCTCGGATAAAATCTTTTACTAGCCTGATGTTTTTTTCGCCCTTTACAGGTCCTTCGACCCCTGAGCTAACATCAACCCCCCAAGGAGAGACGCTACCCACCGCATCTCCTACATTTTCGATACTGAGGCCACCCGCTAATACGATGGGTAGACTCAATCCGCCTTTCGGAATTAGCCTCCAATCAAAACTTTCACCGGTGCCACCGTGACCTTTAGGAGAGAAGGCATCTAACAAGATCCCTCGGGCGCTCCCGAATTCATCGCAACATTGTACCAAATCGAGTTCCGGAGTAACTCTGAGCGCTTTGATATAAGAAACAGAAAACTGGTTGCAAAATTCTGAGGATTCCGCCCCATGAAACTGTAGCAAGTCGGGCCGAACCCGCGAAATAACTTCACTGACTTGCCTTTGGGAAGGGTCAACGAATAACGCCACAACCGATACAAATGGGGGGATCGATCTCGCGATAGCGCTAGCAACATCAACACTTACAAAACGAGCACTTTGTTCGGCAAACACGAGTCCGATGGCATTCACACCCAAAAGCGCAACCTCACCAGCGTTATCTGGCTTCGTAAAGCCACAGACCTTCACCTTAGTTTGAGCATACATTTGTCTAAAGATACTCCATAAGTAGCGTCGGTAACACTTGGTCTTAGATAAGCCTCGATAGGGAGGCACCCTCGGGAATTCCCCACTGGGCTCCGTACTCAACAGAATCGAGATATAGACCCGACGCTGAAAATGTTGGCGCACCTAGTGAGCGATCCTTCGATTCGATCAAAAATTGGATCCAGTCCACGGGTTTTCTGCCCGAGCCTACGTACACCAACGCACCCACGATATTTCTGATCATATGATGTAAAAAAGCATTAGCGACGAAGTGGAAACGAAAAATATCCTGTTGTTGATCAATAGAGACTGCGTCCATCACTCGAACAGGACTTTTTGCTTGACACTCCGCTGCTCTAAAAGCGGAAAAATCATTTTCCCCGAGTAACGAGTTAGCCGCCTCCAACATGCCAGATAAATTGAGCTGATCATGAAACCAACCGACTCGGTTCGCTAAGAGCCCAGGCCTCTGCGGCCGATTTATCAAAAAATAACTATAGCTGCGCCGGATCGCAGAGAAACGTGCGTGAAAATCATCCCCAACTTGTTTTGCCCAAAGTATTGATACATCCTCATCTAAGTGGGAGTTCGCACCCCTGACCCAAGCGTTTATCGGTCGATCACTATCGGTATCAAAGTGAACAACCTGACAAAATGCGTGCACTCCAGAATCTGTCCGCCCCGCACACGTTACCTTTATCGGATCGTCTGCGATTAGACTCAAAGACCGCTCAACCTCTCCTTGCACCGAAGGCTCACCAGGCTGCACCTGCCAACCACAATACGCCGACCCGTTATATTCAATTCCTAACGCAATCCTCATTTTCGATAATCTCGGTTACGAGCGAAGCTAAAAAACGAGAGCGCCGCGACGAAAAAAATGCTTACCGATCCTTAGACGGATCTTCACCGAGATTTAAATCGATAGATGACAAATCAACGGTCTGATTCCGTCGTGGTGCCGACGCAGCAAATCTGCCCTCTGCATAACGTTCATCAGTAGGGTCTAGAATGAATCCGAGCGCCACAATTCTTTCCCAATAGGCCCCAGAGCTCCGCGTAATAGCCGCCACTTTGTTAGCGACATTTGCAAAAGCTTCTATTTGCTTCTGCCTCGAGTAAACCTCACCCAACTTGATCAAAAGATCTAGCCTGCGAGGTTCAGCTGTCAAAGCATCAAGGAGGATTTTCTCCGCTTGACTAAAACGTCCGTAGGCCAGAAAAATATCAGCATCCTCAATAACATCCCCCTGACCATCGCTCTCACCCACACCTGACTCTCCGCTCTCAAGCTCCGCCTGCGAAGGCAAGTTCGAATCCTGTGAAGGTTGAAATTCTCGCTCCATGTTGACTATTTGTTCATCTCGATCTTCGATGTGTTTTAGACGCCTAGAAATGATGACTCCGAGGGCCAGCAGTAATACAACAGGAATTAGCAAAAGTAGTGGCCTAGCCAAAACCGTCTCTATTACCCGTTCCGGCCAGGAGTCAGTCGTCGGATTACGACTTTGCATAATAGTGCCTTGAACTAACCCTTTATCACCCTGAGATGAATCACCATTTTCAACAGATGCAGTCGACCTTCCTGATCTCAACTCCCTCAAATCAGCTATGATCCGCTCGAGCTCCTCAGCTTTTTTTCTTTGCTCTTCCAGCGCCTTCTCTGTCGCAATTAGTCTTTCGTTCAACACATCCAATGCATCAGAATTTTCTCCCGACTTACCACTCAATCGAACAACTGGTTTTGGGGTTTGATCTTTAGCATTATCAGATGCACTATTCGCACGAGTAACGACCCCTGATTGAGCTCGACTATTTCCCGGTGCTGCTCGATCCACTTTTGATGGTGCGCTAGATAAACCAGATCGGTACGCACGCCAATCAGCCGTGTGAATGAGAACTTCATCACGCGCCTCGGTGGGATCAATACTCAGCAAATCGTCTTTTCCAGGCACGCGGAGCACCTTCCCCACCTGCAACCGATTCATATTTTCACCAACAAATGCGTCACGGTTCATTCTGAAAAAGCCCACTAGCATTTGCTCAAGGGTGGCTCCGCTAATGTATTTTTTCTTCGCAATCGACGACAGAGTATCACCCGCCTTCACAACCACCTGTCTATCAACAGAAGTCACGCCGTCAGATTGCAGGTCAAACTCATCTTTGCCACCTTTGGCAATCGTTCCCGAAGCACCGGATCTTACGGTTGGCTTATCGCTTTCCTTAGAAACTCCAGCATTCCGATCGTCTGAAGCTTTTTCTGTAGAAATCAATTCCTCCGTGCTAGATTTAGCAGCACGAGAGCTCTTCACGGTCTCGCGTTTTCCTTCTGCTGAGACTGGCCCTTCAGTATTCTTTTTTACGTCAGTTTCGTTCTTTATTCCAGCAAGTACCCTCTGTTCATCGAGTATAAATGGGGGGTCAATGAAAACCGTGTAGCTACGCTTTACGTTCTGCGAAGGAGCAGTCAATCGGATAAGTAAATCCAAGACCACCTCATTGATCGGTTCTGCCGTTCTAAGAACCACAAACGAATCTGGCCCCCGATGCTCGATCGAGAACGAGATGCTATTCACGAGCTCCGCGTAAATCAGGCCAGCCGAATCAAAAGCAGCTCTCGAACCCATCTGCGCTGCCAACTGTGCTCTCGATTGCGCATCAAAATCATAAATCCGAATCTCTGCTTTCAGCGGCTCGCCCAACGCCGATTGAACTGTCATGCCTCCCAAGCTTAAAGCGTACGAAACAGAGGCAGCAGAGAAGAGAGCCAGAGACAAAAGAAAACGAATAAGAATCTTTATAGCCATACCTAAATTTACCCGAAAGTACTCTCGCAAATTAGGCTCAGCATACCATGCCCGAGTCTATCCTCCGGAACGCGGTTGGCTATAGTAATTAAGACACTCATTTAGGATTAGTTCAACCTTGAGCGACTAGAATTTTTAACATGCGTCTCAGCGGCTCAGCGGCACCCCACAACAACTGATCCCCAACGGTAAAAGCAGAGTAACAAGCTCGACCAATACTCATTTTTCGAATCCGACCAATTGGAATATCGAGGGTCCGCGTGACGGCAACAGGTGATAGCTTATCGATAGAATTATCTCTCTTGTTAGGGATTACCTTTACCCACTCGTTGGCAGAATCCAACATCTCCTCGATCTCAGATGTTGGTAGCTCCTCCTTAAGATTGAAAGTCAGCGCCTGGCTATGGCACCTCATCGCACCAATCCGTACACACAGACCATCGATTGGGATCACAGCATCTTTCGTCCCGAGTATCTTATTACCTTCAGCTTGTGCCTTCCACTCTTCCCTGCTCTGACCATTACCGAGGTCGGAATCGATCCAAGGGATCAAATTGCCAGCGAGCGGAAGCCCAAAATTACTGATAGGAAATTCTTTAGAATTCATCGCAGATAAAACAGCCTCGTCAATATCCAAGATTGGCGAATCCTGCTCAATGCTCGATTCCACAGAACGATGTATGTGCCCCATTTGAGTTATCAACTCTCTCATATTGTTAGCGCCCGCCCCCGAAGCAGCTTGATAGGTCATCGCAGAAATCCAATTAACTAGCCCAGCTTTTAAGAGGCCATGCATCGCGAGTAACATTAGGCTAACAGTACAATTTCCACCGACAAAGTCTCTGGTTCCATTCGTGAGCCCAGAGTGAATATCTTCAGAGTTTAACGGATCGAGTACGATAATCGAGCTATCTTCCATCCTTAGGGTTGAAGCAGCATCTACCCAGTAGCCTGACCAGCCCGAGCTGCGAAGCTTAGGATGAATCTCTTTCGTGTAACTGCCTCCCTGACAAGTCAGAATTACGTCCATTTTACTCAGCGCATCAATATTTGCGGCATCATGAAGCACGGAATTCTGACCGCCCTCATTTGGCGCCCTTTCCCCCGCTTGAGAAGTACTAAAAAAATGTGAATTGAATTTCGCAAAATCACCTTCAGCCCTCATCCTCTCCATGAGGACCGAACCGACCATCCCTCTCCAACCGATAAACCCAACGTCAATCATTTCTAACCCTTACGCGCTACAAAAAAAAGAAATATGAAGCTGACTTTGCTATTGAGTCAGCCGTTCAATGACTGCATCACCCATTTGCTGAGTCCCAACCTCTTTGCAGCCTGGCTGAGCAATATCCTTTGTACGCAAGCCGTTCGCTAGAACCAACTTAACCGCATTATCGATCCGATCTGCGCTTTCAAGGTGCCCAAAGCTGTATCGCAACATCATGCTTACCGAGAGTATCGTGGCAAGAGGGTTTGCTAGATCCTTGCCCGCAATATCGGGAGCAGAACCATGGATTGGCTCAAACAAACCTTTGTTGTTTTCATCCATTGACGCTGATGGCAACATACCAATAGAGCCCGTAAGCATAGACGCCTCATCGGACAAGATGTCTCCAAAAATATTTCCAGTTAGCATCACATCAAACTGTTTTGGTGCCCTAACGAGTTGCATCGCTGCGTTATCAACGTACATGTGTGTGAGCTCCACCTCCGGATAATCCCTTGAAACTCTGGTTACCACCTCTCTCCACAAAATACTTGTGTCAAGCACATTCGCCTTATCTACGGAACAGACCCTATTATTCCTCTTCCGTGCAACATCAAATGCAACCCGAGCAATACGATCGATTTCCGAACTTGAGTAACGCATGGTATCGAAACCCTCTTCATCCCCATTATCGAGTGATCGCCTACCCCGGGGCTGTCCAAAATAAATATCGCCAGTGAGCTCTCTAAGAATCATCAAGTCCAAGTTCTCAACCAGCTCAGGCCTAAGGCTTGATGCATTTGCAAGCTCAGGAAAAACAACAGCAGGACGTAAATTCGCAAAAAGATTTAATTCTTTTCGAATACGAAGTAACCCCTGCTCCGGCCTGGACTCTCTCGGCAACGTGTCGTACTGCGGGCCACCAACTGCGCCGAGTAACACTGCATCGGCCTCCCTCGCAAGTTTCAATGTCGACTCTGGCAGCGGATCACGGTCCGCGTCATACCCGGCACCACCGATTGCTCCGTGCTCGATTTCTATCTTGATACCGTCAGCTCGGAGAACGTCAAGAACTCGCTTCGCTTGTTTTATGATTTCAGGGCCAATTCCATCCCCAGGCAAAATTGCTATTTTCATTTCGGAACCCTATTTCATTTAACCGTCTGCTATTCAAGCTATTTTCTGATTAGGAAAATAACCAGGGCTGAGAAGCTCGATGCCTCTCTTCAAACTGCTTTATTTGATCGACATGCTGCAACGTGAGCCCGATATCATCCAGACCGTTTAACAAGCAATGCTTCCTAAACGGATCAATATCAAATGCAAAAGCTTTTGCCAGATCGACAGTGCTTACCACCTGCTCCTCTAAATTCACAATTAGCTTAAATCCATCAAACGCATTGACGTCAGAGAAGAGCTGCTCTACTTCGCTCTCTCGAAGCACAATTGGTAGCAAGCCATTCTTCAGAGAATTATTAAAAAATATCTCACCAAAACTCGGAGCAATAACCGCCTTAAACCCAAAGTCACTCAAAGCCCATGGAGCATGCTCACGGGATGAGCCGCAACCAAAATTCTTCCTCGCCAGAAGGATCTGTGCCCCCTGGTATCTCGACTGGTTAAGCACAAAATCTGGATTAACGGTTCGTTTTGAAACATCTACGCCAGGCTCCCCAACATCTTTGAATCTCCACGCATCAAAAAGATTGACCCCAAAACCAGAGCGCTTTATGGACTTCAAAAATTGTTTTGGGATAATGGCATCCGTATCAACGTTAGCCCGGTCAAGCGGAGCAACCAAGCCTTCGAGCTTTAAAAATTTTTCCATATTGATTCCTATTCGCTTTAATTCGTAGCGAGTCGTCTGACGTCTACAAAGTGCCCCTCGATCGCAGCGGCTGCAGCCATCGCTGGACTAACCAAGTGCGTGCGCCCTCCTGCACCTTGACGGCCCTCAAAGTTACGGTTCGAGGTCGAAGCACACCGCTCACCAGGCTCGAGCCGATCATTATTCATAGCGAGACACATAGAACAGCCCGGCTGTCGCCACTCAAAGCCAGATTCAACAAAAATCTTATCTAGCCCCTCTTTCTCAGCCTGGGCCTTAACGAGACCCGACCCTGGAACTACCATCGCAAGCTTTACATTGTTAGCCACGTGTTTTCCTCGAACTACGTGAGCGGCGATACGTAAATCTTCGATTCGAGAATTAGTACATGATCCGATAAAAACTTTGTCGATCTTGATATCTGCGATCTGAGTGTTCGGCTGAAGCCCCATGTAAACAAGGGATCGTTCAATACCCTCACGTTTTACTTCGTCTTTTTCTTTTTCCGGGTCTGGCACCCTGCCATCCACTGGAACGACCATCTCGGGCGACGTTCCCCAAGAAACCTGCGGGATCAATTGGTCTGCATCAAGATCTATAGTTAGATCGAATGACGCTCCATCATCCGTCCTGAGAGTGCGCCAATACTTCTCTGCAGCGCTCCAAAGTTCTCCCTTAGGAGAAAAATTGAGACCGTGGAGGTAATCGACGGTCTTATCATCCACTGCAATCATCCCAGCGCGAGCACCAGCCTCGATAGCCATGTTACACAGCGTCATTCGACCTTCCATCGAGAGTTGCGAAATTGCTGACCCCGCAAATTCGATCGCGTAACCTGTACCTCCAGCAGTGCCAATTTTCCCAATTAATGCGAGCGCGATATCTTTGCCCGACACCCATGGAGCGAGCGTCCCCGACACACGAACAAGCATATTTTTCATTTTTTTCTGCACGAGACACTGCGTCGCGAGCACATGCTCGACTTCAGAAGTACCGATCCCATGTGCAAGGCACGCAAACGCACCATGCGTACTAGTGTGGGAATCACCGCAAACCACCGTCATACCCGGAAGCGTCGCACCCTGCTCAGGGCCAATGACGTGCACGATCCCTTGCCGTTGATCTAAGAAAGGGAAATATGCTTTCGCCCCATGCTCACGAATGTTGGCATCCAACGTATCAACCTGCAACTTCGATATCGGGTCTTCAATACCCTTGTCCCAATCCGTCGTAGGAGTGTTATGGTCCGCAGTCGCAACGATCGAATCAACCCTCCAAGGCTTTCGACCCGCTAATTTAAGTCCCTCAAAAGCTTGAGGACTCGTAACTTCGTGTACCAAATGACGGTCTATATAGATTAGGCCAGTGCCATCCGACTCAGTCCTTACGAGGTGACTGTCCCATAGTTTGTCGTAGAGTGTTCTTGCCATATATTTTTTCTCAGGATTTGGGAAATTTGAAAGCCCATAATTATGACATATTCGCTATGCTAGCTTAGCCGTTACGCAGCCCTAAACCTCAAAAAGTTAGACCGAGTCATCAGCAAAGTAATAATCATTCCCGCGCAAGCAGACAACGCTGAGATATAAAAAACATAAGCGCTTCCCCACTGCTCCCAAACATAACCAGATGTCAAAGTGCCCACCGCACCGCCGGCTCCGTAGCCAATACTCGAATACAACGCTTGACCTCGAGCGCGAAACCCAGCAACAAAAAATTTATTTATGGCGGCGAGTCCAACAACGTGAAACATGCCGAATGTTACCGCGTGCATTATTTGCGTTATTACAAGAACCCAGAGGGTATGAGGATAAAACCCCACGAGTAAAAACCTAAGCGTGGCAACACTGAAGCAAATCGCTAACAGTATCCCCAATGAGATCTTCCGCATAAAAACGGGCACGACAAAAAACATTCCTATCTCAGCCACCACCGCCACCGCCCAGAGCCATCCCACCACCATCTCCGAGTAGCCGACTTCAACCAGAAAAAGTGAGAAGAAAGCGTTGTAGGCTCCGTGGGAGAACTGCATGATGAAAAACACTACGAGAAGCCCGATAACCGAAACATTACGCAAGAGGGGAAAAAGAGATGGGTTAGTGCCGATTTGATCACTCGAACTGGCCTCCCCCCTAGGCAAATACAAAACTGAGAGGGCAACCAACAGAAGTATAGTCACCAGAAAGAAATCTAAATTTAAGATATCGATAGATTCAAAAAGATAACCGCCTCCCAGCACGATTAAGATAAACCCGATCGACCCCCATGCGCGAATCCGTCCATAAGCGTTCATTCTCGATTTGGTCTCGTCCAACGTTAACGCCTCCACTAAAGGAAGGATCCCAGACCAAATAATTCCCCAAATAATCAGGATGAGACTGGTTAGGACAAACCCAGGTTTAAAAAATATTGCAGCAAGGCAAACTGGGCTAATTAAGGATAGGTATTTAATAATTGTGTCTCGGCTACTGAACCTATCGGCTGCCCATGCCCAGAAAAAGGGTATGACAACCCTTAATAGAGGGCTAATACCAAGAAGAAAGGCGATTTCGAATGGTTGGTAGCCGCAGCGGTGAAGATAGAGCGAAAAAAATGGTGCGAATGCACCGATAAAAGCAAAGTACCAAAAATAAAAAAAGCTAAGGCGTGTGATAGAAGTTTTCACTCAAACATCCATCACGCAAAAAAATTCACTGCTGGTCGTCCAGAAATATGCTGTCGGGGAAAAAGATCGGCTACTCAGCTATGCCCGCGAGGGCACCTCTGGTGTTTTTGTTTTGACGTCTGCGTTCTGGGCACGATGCCTTAGAGCATGATCAATTAATACGAGCGCCACCACTGCCTCCGCTATGGGAGTAGCTCGGATACCAACGCATGGATCATGCCTTCCGTGCGTGTTGACGATCACAGACTTCCCATCTTTATCGATGGACTGACGATCTAACCGAATACTTGAAGTTGGCTTTATCGCAATATGCGCCACCACATCCTGACCAGTAGATATACCACCCAAAATTCCACCAGCGTTATTGCTCAAAAAACCCTCTGGTGTCATCTCGTCACTGTGCTCGGTACCCTTTTGGCTAACTGACTTGAAGCCTGAACCGATCTCAACACCCTTCACCGCATTAATTCCCATTAGGGCATAGGCCAACTCTGCATCCAATCGATCGTAAACTGGTTCGCCCCAACCAACCGGCACCCCTGAGGCAACAACAGATATTCGGGCACCACAAGAATCTCCGGACTTTCTCAGCTGATCCATGAAAGTTTCTAGTTCGGGAACGATATCTGGGTCCGGACTGAAGAACGGGTTATCGTTTACACCGCTCCAAGACTTGAATTCAATTTCTCGGGGGCCGAGCTGAGACATGAACCCTCTAATTTCGACACCATATCGCTTCTTTAGCCACTTCTTCGCGATCGCACCGGCTGCAACACGAACCGCGGTTTCACGAGCCGACTGCCGACCACCGCCTCTGTAATCTCGTTCACCATATTTTTGCCAATAGGTGTAGTCCGCGTGACCAGGGCGAAATTGCTCAGCGATGTTTCCATAATCTTTGGATTTTTGGTCAACGTTTCTGATCAGAAGTCCAATCGGGGTTCCAGTTGTTCTGCCTTCAAATACCCCAGATAAAATCTCTACCTGATCGGGCTCCCTCCTCTGAGTGACGTGACGCGACGTACCAGGCCGTCGGCGATCCAAGTCCACCTGAATGTCTTCTACGTCTAATTCCAACCCAGGTGGACACCCATCAACAACACAACCTAACGCAGGACCATGGCTCTCGCCAAAGGAGGTGACACAAAATAGCTTTCCGAGGGTATTTCCAGACATGTAGCTTTCATTTCCGGTTACTAACGCTTAGTGATCGAGTGTATCACACGAGCGCATTTTCATAGGTGTTTAGACTATGAATAGGCTAGCAATAATTGATACACTTCACATTATAGTGATCCAAATTTAGAGAGAGTTTTTGAATGCGTACCTACCTTGACTTAATGCGAGAGATCCGGGAAACGGGAATCCAGAAGGAGGATAGAACAGGAACGGGAACTCTGAGTATTTTTGGAGCCCAGTTACGTTTTGATTTGAGCGAGGGGTTCCCACTTTTAACAACAAAAAAAGTCCACTTGAAATCAATCATTCATGAATTATTATGGTTTATTGCTGGCGATACGAATATTAAATATCTCAAAGAGAACGGGGTAACGATTTGGGATGAGTGGGCTGACGCTAACGGCGACCTTGGGCCAGTATACGGCCATCAGTGGCGATCCTGGCCAAAAGCAGGTGGCGGCAGCATTGATCAACTAGCGAAGATTATCAGCGAAATTCAGTCGAACCCTGACTCGAGACGATTAATCGTCTCTGCTTGGAATGTTGGCGAGATAGAAAAGATGGCGCTGGCACCGTGCCATACCTTTTTCCAATTTTACGTAGCGGGCGGCAAGTTATCGTGTCAGCTCTACCAAAGAAGTGCGGACTTTTTTCTCGGCGTTCCTTTCAATATCGCCTCGTACGCACTGCTAACCCTGATGGTGGCACAAGTTTGCAAACTGAAACCTGGGGATTTTGTACATACTTTTGGGGACTGCCACCTTTACCTCAACCATCTTGAGCAAACAGACGAACAGCTGAGCAGAGCTCCCCGCCCCCTTCCAATAATGAAAATAAATCCCAACATTCAAAATATTGAGGATTTTAAATACGAAGACTTTGAACTCACCAGTTACGATCCACACCCAGCGATCAAAGCTCCCGTAGCGATTTAGCAGTCGTGGCGATAACCATCATCGTAGCGAAGTCGAATAATGGAATCATTGGAAAAGATGGTGATCTACCATGGCGACTACCAGAGGATCTAAAAAGATTTAAAAGGCTAACGACTGGTAACATTGTCGTGATGGGACGTAAGACCTATGACTCGATTGGCAGGCCGCTTCCCAATCGGAAAAATATTGTGATTTCAAGAAACACGTCGCTAAAAATCGAAGGGGTCGAGGTCGAACACGATCTAATTGACGTTCTTAAACGCAACCAAGAGGAAAATGTTTACGTGATCGGTGGCGGGCAAATTTATGTCGAGGCCTTGCCGTTTAGCGAGAAACTCGAGGTTACTGAAGTTGACGTCGAACTTGTTGGAGATACAAGCTTCCCTGAAATAGATAGCTCGCAGTGGAAAGAGATTTTTCGAGAAAAAAGAGTCGACCTAGAATCAAACCTGACCTACTCATTTGTGAGCTTGGAGCGTATCGCATAACACGAAGCGATACGCTCCAAGAATGCCAACTATTTATTCGTTGATAACGCGAACCTCTGGTAGTGGGAATCCGTTAAATTCGTTCGCATAAACCGTCGTATACGCCCCAGCTTTGGGGAAGAAGATAAAGTCACCTTCTTGCGTATCAGCCGGCAGCATTTGCTCACGTGGAAGCATATCCACTGAGTCACAGCTCGGCCCAGCTACAAACCATGGAGCGAGAGCAGAATCTTTACGATCTGCGCCGATCTCATACTGGATACCTTGAGTACACTCCATGAGTCCACCGAAAACCCCCGCGTCAAGATAAAGCCAGCGCTCATCGCCCTTCGTTTGGGTTCCAATCACCTGACAGACAAAGTACGCCGCATCCGACACCATAAATCTTCCAGGTTCAGCACAAATCGAGATATCGTCTGAAATATCATTTAAGGCATCCGACACCACCTCGCCAATGTACTCTACCGAGGGAATCGGTCGGGTAAGCCTTACCGGATAACCACCGCCGATATTTAACATCTCAGCTCTAAGGCCTTTATCCCTCATCATGTCAAAAATTTTCTTTGAAAGCCCAATTGCATGGCGCCAATTTTCAACATTCCGACACTGTGATCCAACATGAAATGTGAGTCCACACACATCCGCCTCGTGCTCAACTGCAACGTCGAGAATTCCCTCGATATCACGCTGTTTCGCTCCAAATTTTCCGGCGAGCGGCCAATCACTCCCAATATTGGGCGTATCAAATCGTAAATAAAGCTTTGCATCAGGAACGATTTCACTGATCTTAATCAGCTCATCCGCACTATCAAAAGCGAACCACCTCAGACCCTTTTCGGCTGCGTAGCGGATGAAGGCACGAGACTTCACTGGATTACTGTAATAAATTCGGTCTGACTCGATGCTCAAGCCTAGGAGTAAATCCAATTCTGCGATTGACGCTACCTCAAAATTGCACCCCTCATGATCCAACGCTCGCAGGATTCTCTCATCTGGATTTGCTTTCACAGCATAGTGAGGTGTTACGCGCGGCATTGCCTCTCTGAAACGTCGATATTTTTGCCGAACGATCTCTAGGTCAAGTACCAGCAGAGGGCGCGAGTAACCACTGCGAACTTCTCTCTGCACGAGGTCAAAATCTATAGAAACTTCAGGATGGGTGTCTAGAAAACTCTCCAGCTCTCTTTGCTGGTCAAGGGCCGCTTGAATCGTCATTTAATTTCCTTAAAAACGCTTTGACAAAAAATGGCTTTTAGCCAAGTACGTGGTTAATCAAAACCACCAACGTTCAGGAATCCGATTTCCTCACTCGTGTCATGATGACCCCCTTTAACCGTTAAGTGCTACTAGACAACAGATAATAGAAAAAGCTAGGGCAAGCCCAAAAACAGAGGCGCAATTATAGGGTTTAGAACGGAAATATCAACCTGTTTGTTAATTCTGGACCTGCAATTTGTCCAGCGCGCACAGATAATTACTTTAAATCAGATATTTAGATTGGATCCGATTTACATTTTTGGGAGTGTCACCCCTTCTTGTCCCTGATATTTCCCACCCCGATCGCGATAGGAGGTCTCGCAAACATCATCTGGACTAGCCTGGAAGAACACAACCTGAGCTACGCCCTCATTCGCATAAATTTTTGCCGGCAATGGAGTGGTGTTAGAAAACTCAAGAGTCACATAGCCCTCCCACTCGGGCTCGAAAGGAGTGACGTTCACAATAATACCGCAGCGCGCATAAGTCGATTTACCCAGACAAATCGTTAAAACATCTCTAGGGATGCGAAAGTACTCGACCGTGCGGGCTAGCGCAAATGAGTTTGGCGGAATAATGCAGACGTCTCCGCTAAAATCGACAAAGGAGCCAGAATCGAAATTTTTTGGATCAACAATGGTCGAGTTAATGTTTGTAAATATTTTGAATTCGCTGGAGCAACGTATATCGTATCCGTAACTAGATGTACCAAACGAAACAATCCGCTCTCCATTAACGGACTTTATTTGTTCCGGCTCAAATGGCTCGATCATGCCGTGTTTGTTAGCCATCTCTCTGATCCATTTATCTGACTTCACACTCATTTGAGCTATCCCTAAAGTTGTTTACGATTTAAGTAGTCGGCGTAGTGAAAAAACATCATGAGTTTTCCACCCGAATTTTTGGAAAAACACTCGAGTAATTCTTCTTGGTTTGCGCTACTCGCACTCCGACTTTTCTAGCAATTGCCCTGAACGTTTCACTGATTTCACCAAGTGGCTCTGACACCAAAGTTGGGATACCGATATCTAGTTGTTGCCGAATGCTGATATCCAGTGGCAACGCCCCCAACATATCTACTCCGTACTGGCCGGACATCTTCTCAGCGCCTCCTTCTCCAAAAATCCTTTCTGCGTGCCCACAACTGGAGCAAACATGAACGCTCATATTCTCAATAATCCCGAGTATGGGCACGTTCACTTTCTCAAACATTTTTAAGGCCTTCTTCGCATCAAGTAACGCGATATCTTGGGGCGTCGTGACAATCACAGCACCAGTCAGAGGGACCTTTTGAGCAAGTGTTAATTGGATATCCCCAGTTCCTGGAGGTAGATCTATTAGTAAATAGTCAAGATCGTCCCAAGCGGTATCTCTAAGCAGTTGCTCGAGCGCTTGTGTCACCATTGGACCACGCCAAACCATCGGTTGATCTACATCAACCAACGTACCAATAGACATTGTTTGAACACCGTGATTCCTGAATGGCTTAATACTCTTGCCATCTGGAGACTCTGGCTTACCGGAAAGCCCCATCATCATTTGTTGAGAGGGCCCGTAAATATCGGCATCCAAAATACCAACTGTTGCGCCCTCGGACGCAAGGGCAAGTGCTAGATTAGAGGTGGTTGTAGACTTTCCAACTCCTCCCTTACCGGAAGCCACAGCTATTACATTCTTAACATTTGGGAGTAACTTCAAACCAGATTGGACTTGGTGAGCCGCAATCGACTTCTCAATATTGACGACACAATCTTTAAAGCCACCAAGTTTTAAAACCCCATCCTTGATGAGCGCTTCCAAATCTTTCATTTGCGTGGCCGCTGGATAACCCAGCTGCAGATTCACAACAGCATTATTACCCTCGATTAAGGCACTGATCTTCTCACCACTTTCGGAAAACGGCATACCGCTGACCGGGTTGATCAATCCGCATAACAAATCAACTATCTCTTTTTCAGTCGCACTCACGCTTTAGACTCCTAGAAAACAAGTCTGTAATTTTATCGGAAACCCAAATTTAGGTTAGCGTCGCCAAATAAAGTGTTTGGTAGAATGTTCGTTTAAATATCTGCGCCATTTACATTAAACCCTTCATGAAGCGACGAATCCTAGTAACCTCGGCTCTACCATATGCGAATGGCAGTATTCACCTCGGTCATTTAGTCGAATATATACAGACCGACATCTGGGTGCGACACCAAAAAATGCTCGGATCTGAGGTCCACTACGTGTGTGCTGACGATACACACGGTACACCGGTCATGCTACGGGCCGAACAAGAGGGCATCTCACCAGAAGATTTAATTAACCGAGTCCATCGTGAACATGCGGCCGACTTTGACAGCTTTCATGTTTCGTTCGATAACTATTACTCGACCAACTCTGAAGAGAATCGTTCTTTCTGTGAAGAGATTTACTCGAACCTGTTGAAATCTAATCTTATTGACCAACGCGAAATCGAGCAATTTTATGATCCAGCCAAAAAGATGTTCCTTCCAGATAGGTACATCAAGGGCACCTGCCCAAAGTGTGGGGCAAAAGATCAGTACGGCGATTCCTGTGAAGCATGTGGTGCGACCTATTCTCCTACCGAACTCGTGGATCCGTATTCATCAGTTTCTGGATCAAAGCCTGAGAGAAAAAAATCCACTCATTACTTCTTCAAGCTGTCGGACCCACGATGCGAATCGTTTTTAAGAAAATTCACTCAACAAACTGACTGCCTACAAAGCGAAGCGGCCAATAAGATGAAAGAGTGGATCGGAGCTGAAGGGGCTTCGAAGCTTTCTGATTGGGACATATCACGCGACGCTCCGTATTTTGGTTTCCCCATCCCCGGCACCAATGACGAAAAATTCTTTTATGTGTGGCTTGATGCGCCAGTCGGATACTTTGGAAGCTTCCTCAATTATGTAACGAAAAAATTTAAAACCGACGCACCACAACTCATACAAGAATTTCTTAGAGAAAAGACGAATACGGAGCTCGTGCACTTCATCGGTAAAGACATTCTGTATTTCCACGCGTTATTCTGGCCTGCGATGCTTGAGTTTTCCGGCTACCGAACTCCCTCAAAAGTTTTTGCTCACGGTTTCCTTACGGTCAATGGACAAAAGATGTCAAAATCTCGAGGGACATTTATTACGGCCAAGAGTTTCATTGATAATCGATTGAACCCAGAATGGCTCCGCTATTACTACGCCGCGAAACTCAATTCATCGATGGAGGATATCGATCTCAATCTAGAAGACTTTGTCTCGAGAGTAAACAGTGATTTGATTGGAAAGTACGTCAACATAGCTAGCAGAACGGCTGGATTTATTGCTAAATATTTTGATGGACGCTTATCAGATAGGAGCTTTGAAGAAAACGAAATACTTCGCGAATTTATTTCCAAATCTCCTCAAATATCGAAAAACTTTGAGGAGCGTGAGTTTGGTAAAGCTATTCGAGAAATAATGGCACTTGCGGATAAGGCCAACGTTTACGTTGATGGTGAAAAACCTTGGGAGCTCGCCAAAGACGAAACGGCTCGATTGAAACTGCATGAGGTTTGCTCTATTAGTATCAATTTATTCAAGCTATTAAGCGTTTACCTAAAGCCGGTGTTACCGAGCCTTGTTCGAGAAGTTGAGAAGTTTCTCAATATTGATAACTTGTCGTGGATAGACAGTCAAAAACTCATCGCCCCTGGACACCAAGTTAACAAATACCAGCACCTTATGACTCGCGTCGACCAAAAACATATCGATCAGCTGATTTCGGCTAATACGGCGAGTCTCGAGCAAAAACCCAATGCTCCCGACTCAAAAAAAGAGGAAAAGAAAATGAGTGGCGGTCAGGAAAAAGTTAATTCCGATGAAGACGAACCAAAAATCGATACAATCTCGATCGATGAATTCTCGAAAATAGACTTACGAGTTGCCTTGGTAAAAAATGCAGAGCATGTCGAAGGTGCAGATAAGCTAATCAAATTAGTTCTACAAGTCGGAGATGAGGAAAGACAAGTGTTTGCTGGCATCAAATCGGCGTATGCACCGGAGGATTTAGAGGGTAAGTTAGTTGTTGTTGTTGCGAACCTTAAACCACGGAAAATGCGGTTTGGTGAGAGTCAAGGGATGGTCTTAGCGGCGAGTGGCGATGATTCGGGAATATTTATTGTATCCCCTGACGTTGGCGCCACCCATGGAATGAAAGTCCGCTAAGATAAAAATTAGTTGTACACCATCGACACATTTTCTGGACTTAACCAATCGCCCAACTGCTGAATCAGCTTTTCGTCTGGGGTGACCCTCCAGTCGGGTCCGAGATCGATTTCCGCCTGACCAGACTGGCTCGTATAGGTTACACATACGGGAGTGCTGTCGCTACGGAATGGCGAGAGAATCTCTTTCAATTTATCAGCGCTCGCTCCAGAACCTACATTTATTTTCAACGATCTAGCAAAACGGGTTCGGATTGAAGCAAGGTCATAGACCGCGTCAGCTGAAATTCGAGTAACAAAAGCCGTATCGGAATTCTCTCCATGCCGTCTAAAAGTACGCATCTTCGCTTCAATAATGACAATCGAGTCTTCAATCACAAAGTCTCTATAACGATTTATCACTTCATCATAAAAAACCACCTCTAACGAATCGTAGCCATCAGATATTGTCACGATTAGCATACGTCCGTTCTGAGTCTTTTGAAATCTAAACGAGTCAACAACTCCCGCGAGCATTATCTGGCGTACCCCATCTTCTGGGTTTGGTTTTGCGATCTTATTCAATCTGGTCGAAACGATCGTAGATAACTCTTTTTCGAAGCTCTTAAAAGGGTGCCCACTGTAGAAAAACCCGAGCGCAGTTTTTTCTTGTTGTAAACGCTCATACTCACTCCACTCGCGCGCATCAACCATGGCGACATCCGCAACCGGGGCTACGTCATCTGAAAAAAGAGATCCCTGAGTCGCGTCTCTGTCTTTTTGATCAGCAGCAGACATCACCGTATCGACTGACGCAAGTAATCGAGCTCGATTGGAGTCAAGTTTATCGAAGGCACCAGCTTTCACCAACGCCTCAATAACTCGCCTATTAACGGTGTGACGATCAACCCTACAACAAAAATCAAAGAAACTTACAAATGCCCCACTCTCTCGCTTGGAAATAATATGGTTAATTGCAGCTTCACCAGTGCCTCGAACTGCACCCAGTCCATACAGAATTTGCGTCTTATCCAAGGGAACAAAACGATACTCCGAGGAATTGATATCTGGCGGCAATACCTTAAGTTCATTACGGATTGAATCATCATGTAAGTGTGCGATCCGATCCGTATCATCCATCACGGTTGACATGTTAGCCGCCATAAAAGCTGAGAGATGATGCGCCTTAAAGTAGGCAGTTTGGTATGCGATTAACGCATAAGCTGCCGCATGCGATTTATTAAATCCATATCCAGCGAATTTCTCCATAAGATCGAAAATCTCATTTGCCTTCGCTTCGTTAAGCCCATTCTCTTTCGCTCCATCTTTGAAGATTTGTCGATGCTGCGCCATCTCCTCGGGTTTCTTTTTCCCCATCGCTCGACGAAGCAGATCAGCGCCACCGAGTGAGTACCCCCCGATAATTTGCGCCATCTGCATAACCTGCTCCTGGTAAACCATGATTCCATAGGTTTCCTCTAAGATAGATCTGACTCTCTCATCGGGGAAATTAACCGTCTGCCGGCCATGCTTTCTCTCCACGAAGTCTGGAATCAAATCCATAGGTCCTGGCCGAAATAGCGCCACTAACGCAACGATATCTTCAAATCGATCTGGCTTTGCCCTGAGGATTAAGTCCCGCATTCCTCTCGATTCAAATTGAAAAACAGCAGCGGTATTGCCCAAAGAAAAAATCTTGTACGCGCTCACATCATTGAGGGGAAGATCCGATAATTGCAACTTTGATTCGGGATCTAATCGACGAATAAACCGAAGCGTCCAATCCAAAACCGTTAGCGTAGTGAGCCCTAAAAAATCAAACTTTACTAGTCCAATTTCCTCAACATCATCTTTGTCCAAGTGAGAAATAATACTGTCTGATCCCTCAGCTCGATACAGTGGACAAAAATCACTTAAAGCACTCGGCGCAATCAATACTCCGCCGGCGTGCATCCCGACATTCCTGGTAAGCCCCTCTAACTGTTCCGCTAACTTTAAAAGTTCTCTAGTTTCCTCATCGTTTTCCTCTCGCTCCTTCAATCGTGGTTCCATTTCCTTAGCCAACTCTAGTGTGATCAACTGGCCTGGCTGGAATGGTATCAACTTAGCAAGTTCATCAGCTCGTCCATACGGCCACTCCATCACACGCGCAACATCACGCACAACAGCCTTCGCTGCCATCGTTCCAAACGTCGCTATTTGTGACACCGAATCAGCGCCATAGCGCCCACGGACATAGTCAATCACGCGATCGCGCCCGTCCTGGCAAAAATCGATATCGAAGTCCGGCATAGATACGCGCTCAGGATTCAAAAATCTTTCGAAGAGAAGGTTATATTGAAGCGGGTCGAGATCGGTAATTCCAAGACTATAAGCTACCAATGATCCCGCCCCAGAGCCACGCCCAGGACCAACTGGTACGCCGTTATTTTTTGCCCAATTTATGAAGTCAGCGACGATCAAGAAGTACCCTGGGAAACCCATCTCTACAATCGTGGCGATCTCAAACTTTAATCGATCTCTATATCGGCTCGCATTCTCGAGTCTCACTTCCTTTTCGGGATATAGCATCTCCAATTTCTGGTCTAATCCGCGCTCTGCTTCTTGCGTTAGATATTGCTCTAACGACATACCCTCGGGCGTTGGGAAGGGAGGAAGTTGCGGTACCCCCAACTTAAACTCTAACGAACACCGCTTCGCTATTTCCAAAGTATTTTCAATCGCCTCGGGGATATCAGAGAACCGATCCAACATCTCTTGCTGACTCTTAAAATAGTGCTCTTCCGAAAACAATCGCGGACGGCGCTGATCGGCAAGTATATGTCCACCGGAAATACACACTCGTGCCTCATGAGCTAGGTATTCACTCTTTCTCAAGAATTCAACCGGATGAGTCGCTACAACTGGAGTCTCAAGACTCGATGCAACTTGTAAAAATCCGCTTTCGAGCTCTTCTGTAGTCCTATCAGACGGACGCTGAATCTCGATGTAATACCGATCTGGAAAGAGTTTGTTCCAAAACTTAACGCGAGTCGTTGCGAGATCCGCATTACCAACCGACAGAAGACTACCGACATCTCCAGCCTCCCACCCTGAGAGAAGTATCAAGCCATTGGAGCCATCTTCACAAATCCAGTCCTCATCAATCGTCGCCACATCGCGAGACTCGCCCTCGGTGAAAGCGCGCGTTAACCATCGACTTAACCTTAGATAACCCTCTTGATCTTGAACAAGAAAAAGTTTCCTAAAGGGCTTAGACAATTGCTTGCTTCGGATATACGCATCACAGCCGATAATTGGCTTGACTCCAACTTTCCTAGCAGATTTATAAAACTTTACGACCCCAAAAAGATTAGAGATATCGGTCAACGCGAGGGCTGGCATTTGATCTTCCGCAGCCACCTTACACGCATCTTTGATTCGAACCATGCCCTGAGTAATCGAATACTCACTATGAACGCGTAAATGAATATACTGGAGGCTCATACAACCATTTTACGACGCATTTGATCTCTAATCCTAAAAAATTACTATCCACAAACTCATCGGCAGTTTTTAGCTCCCGATCTTTTTGAACTGTCCTACTCTCTTAGTGCAAATATGAAAAAGCAGTCCTCTAGTCATTTCCTAGCAGTTAATAGTCTTCAGTACCATGTACGAACCTGGGGAGATAATCAGGCGCCAGCTATTTACTTACTTCACGGGTGGATGGATGTGTCGGCATCATTCCAATTTGTTATTGATTCTCTTGTAAAGAATTGGTTTGTAATCGCGCCAGACTGGAGAGGTTTTGGCTTAACCGAGTGGGCAAACAGTGGATACTGGTTCCCAGAGTATGTCAGTGACTTAGAGCGTATCGTCAGTCATTTCACGCAAGACATACCAGTCCATATCGTTGGACACAGTATGGGCGGTAACATAGCTGGACTCTACACTGGACTTTTCCCGCAAAGAGTGAAGCGACTGATTCTCGCAGAGGGGTTTGGAATGCCTCCAACCGATGCGAAACAAGCGCCTAGTAGAATGAAGAAATGGATCAATCAGAGAAATGACCCACCGAAGCTTCGCCCCTATGGGAGTAAAGAAGAAGTTGCAGCAAGACTCAAAACTAATACACCGGGACTTAGTGATGAGCGAGCGGATTTTCTAGTCCAGCACTGGGCAAAGAAAATATCGAACTCCGAATATGAATTGCGTGCGGACCCAAAGCATAAAATGACGAACCCAATTCTCTATCGCCACGAGGAAGCATTTAACTTTTGGAGCGAAATCACTTGCCCTACCCTCTGGGTTCACAGCGATAGCGACTGGCTCACAAAATTTATGAAAGATGACATCACAACAATTGCAAAGTACCGAAGTAGCTTTAAAAACTTATCGGAGACAAAAATATGCGGAAGTACACATATGATGCATCATGACTCGCCGGAGAAATTTGCAACGATAATCGAGAATTTTTTTAATACAGAAACTTAAATTATGATCAAAACGATTCCTGTTTAATCGAACTTCTCCTGCCGAAGGAATAACAATCCCCTCCAACCAGCAAGCACTCCCAAGGTCACGAACCCCATCGTATAACTCTGCGTGACCTCGTGAATAATCCAAAAAACAGTGGGCAGTAACACAACCCCCGAATAAGTCATCGCGAGGGATGCTCCAGTTGCTGAACCCGTTTGTCCAGATGGTGCAATCCGAGCGACCTCGGCAAGATAAACACCATTCCATCCAACCGCAGACGCCCCAAAGACAAATGAGAAACAATAAATCAACACCATCGCGGTGGAGTCATCAACAAATGCCACAAAAAATGCTGACCCACACATCAGCAAACCCAAAAGACCTAACACCGATCGCGCTCTAAAACCATAATCGGCGAGTACCCCCCAGAAAAGTCTTCCAAAAATACCTGCAATCATAGCGAGCGATAGCGCGGATCCCGCTAGCGAAACCGATAATAATGCGCGCTCAGTAAGCATGACTACTAAGTACGAACCCAGGCTCATCTGCATTCCGGAAAACGCAAATGAAGAAACAGCCAATTCCCTCAAGTTTCTATTGGAAAAAACAAGTCTCAAGGGATCGATGAGATTGATTGGCTTCCCATCCGAAACAGGACGATCCGATACGGAGTCAACTTTTTTTCTAATCAACTCCGCAGAAATAATTACTACGATACCTATCAGTCCAATAACAGCTCCTGCAAATCTCCAACTGTAGACTTGCATTAAGTATGGGACCAGAGCTCCCGCAATCGCTCCACCAATAGGGACACCAGATTGCTTAACCGAAAAAATTAGTGATCTCAGATTCCTTGGGGCCTGGTCAGCGAGAACGGTAGATGAAGATGGCGTTACTGCACCATAGCCAAGGCCTACGGTGAGTGCTCCGATTGCGATAAGCCATGCGTCACCGGAGACCATCAGAATCATGCCAACTCCGGCAAATAGGACGCAAAGCTGGCTAACTCGAATCGCACCCAATCTTGCAATAATGGAACCAGACAACAATGCTGACGGAACCGATGAGAGGTAAATCAGTGCGGTGACAAGACCAACCGATGCTGCGCTCATCCCAACGTCAGACTGGGCCACCGGTGCCAGGATAGGAGGAGTAAAAACAACAAGTGAAGCCTGAATTTGAACAGCAAGTGTGACTGCTAATGTAATAAGGAATATTTGCAAAAGAATTCCTACGGATTGACTACGAAGATAGTGCTAATCGATTAAGCAATCGAAGATTTAGCAAGTGCTTGATCTATATCCCAAAGAATATCGTCCAGATCCTCAATGCCGACGGACAACCGAATCATGTCTGCGGAAACTCCCGCTTTAACTTGATCTTCCTCAGAGAGTTGACGATGCGTGGTAGACGCCGGATGTATGACAAGCGTCTTTGCATCTCCAACGTTCGCAAGGTGCGAGAAGAACTCCAAGGACTCGATGAATTTCTCTCCAGCAGTTGATCCACCTTTTATTCCAAACGTCATGATCGAACCACAACCTTTCGGGAGATATTTTCTGCCCAGATCAAAATATGGACTGCTTTCTAGACCAGGAAAATTTACCCAAGAAACGAGTTCATGCTGTTCCAAAAAAGCGGCAACCGCTAAAGCGTTTGAAACATGCCTATCCATCCGAACATGAAGTGTCTCAAGCCCCTGCAGTAACAACCACGCATTCATTGGTGACAGGGATGGCCCAAGCGTTCGTAAAGTTTCCATACGCGCCTTCATAGTAAAGCCAAAGTCTCCAAAGGTCTCATAGAAGCGCACCCCATGATAACCCTTCGAAGGCTCTACCATCATCGGAAAATTTCCATTATCCCAAGGAAACTTGCCCGATTCGACAATGACACCCCCCATCGTAGTACCGTGACCGCCAATAAATTTCGTTGCAGATTGCACGACGATATCTGCGCCAAATTTGATTGGCTGACAAAGGTATGGGGATGCGAACGTGTTATCGATCACCAACGGAATTCCCGCATCATGGGCAACTTGTGCCACAGCCTCAATATCCAAAACATTTATCTGCGGGTTTCCCATTGTCTCCGCATAAATCGCTTTGGTTTTTTTTGTTATTGCTTTACGAAAGTTATCTGGATCTCCCGGATCTACAAAAATCGTGTTAATCCCAAACTGACGAAATGTGACATCAAACTGAGAATATGTTCCACCATACAGAGTGCTCGCAGACACTAAGTCATCTCCATCCCTCAAAAGCGTGAGCAATGCACACATCTGCGCAGCCTGTCCTGAGCTTGTAGCCAACGCCGCCCTACCACACTCGAGTGCTGCAACTCGCTCTTCCAAAACAGCGACTGTTGGATTTGACAGCCTCGAGTAAACGTTTCCGAACGTTTGCAGATTAAATAGGCTAGCCGCGTGTTCTGCAGAATCGAATACATAAGAAGTCGTCTGATAAATCGGCGCTGCTCTACTCCCAGTAACAGCATCCGGTATTTGACCCGCATGCAAACAAAGTGTGCCTAAACCATACTCTCGATCAGCCATTTTTTAACTCACTCTATGTTTATGGAAGCCACTGAGGCTTTTTAGCGGAAATCACTTTTGTATTGACACCGACCCAGTTTAACCCGCCAAATAATCGACCGTGCTCAATTTTTACGCAACGGTCTCTCACGACCTCCAGACCGGCCTCTTTCGCCAGAACCTCCGCCTTCTCATTCTCTACTCCAAGTTGTAGCCATAGAACTTTCGCGCCGATATCAATGGCCTCCTGTGCGAGCGGCTCAATCGTTTCACTTTTTCTAAAACAATCTACGAGATCAATTTTTTCCGGTATGTCACTGAGGCGGGCGTAACAACGTTCACCCAAGATCTCTTGGTTTTCATACGCGGGATTCACCGGGATTATCCGGTAGCCGTGCTCTTGCATATACTTAGCGGCAAAATAGCTAGGTCGATACCAGTTCGCAGATAATCCGACTACCGCAATAGTTGACACTTGCTTTAGTATTTTTCTAAGGGTTGGTATGTCGGTTGAATCACTCATAGTTATATATTGAACCTGATTGTTTCTCAGCGCGCTTAGACTCGATGTAATTTTAGCACCCTGAAGAACACGCTTGAGTTGTAGGGTTATTAATCAACACTTTTCAAAATTTTTAACGACTCTTTAAGCACTCTTATATATTCTGCTCGCTTATGCTGAGCTTCGCTTTGTGTCCAAGACCAAAATCCACGGCCAGTTTTCATTCCAAAATTTCCATTTTCTATTTTTTTCGCGAGGACACTCGGTGGCTCATTGGCGTTACTTAAGTCAGGGAAAACACTTTTTCCCGCCTCAAAGGTTACATCTAATCCAGAAATTTCTTTTTGCATTACAGGTCCCGCAGCCATTAATCTGAATCCAAAACCATAACGCACGGCTTTGTCGACATCCTCCGGGGATGCTATCCCGCTCTCGATCACATTCCACACTTCCCGCATCATGGAAGCCTGAATCCGATTGGCTAGAAATCCAGGAACATCTTTCTCTACCAATACAGTCGTTAATCCCAGACGCTCGAGCTCAACTCGCAATTCTAAAGCCGTAGCTTTTTCAGACTGAGTGCTGAGCACTAACTCCACAAGTGGAACCAAATGTGCGGGCATAAAAAAATGTAGCCCAAAACATCTCTTAGCAAGCGGAAAATCCCGCGCTATCTTAGAAATTGAAAACGTTGATGAGTTACTAGTAACAATCGTGTGTTCATGAACTCTTTTAGCTAACTCCGAAAATACTTCTCGTTTTATCGCAAGCGACTCAGATACATTCTCAACCACGAGATCCAGTTCATCCCAAGGAATCTGCTCGAGTTCATCGCAGAGTTGAATATCGAGATCTTTAATATCAACCTCTAAATCCGAAGCTGATACAGAAGCCCTACTCCAAAACGTATCGTGAGTTTTACCTGCTCTCGCGAAAACCACAGCGCTAATACCCGACTTGGCAAAACGCACCGACAGGTCGGTTCCCATGGTTCCGCCGCCAAAGATCAATACCTTTTTTAGTTTAAAACTCATTGATCATCCCCGGACATACAGTTTATGAGCAAGTGCACGGTCTCTCCAATTAGAGAGAGCAAATCTTAACCCTAAAACCGCTAAATCAATTACGCTGGAAGTTGATATCAGAACAGACGGTACTTGTACCTGAGAGCAATAGCTTCGGATCCAGGATTATTAGACGTGAGACCGCCATTTGAAAGGTGATCGATACTGAGCGAGATGGAAGATTGATCCGTTAGCGCGATGCCTATTCCTAATAGAGACCGAAAATGTATGTTTCCACCTAAGTCGGTATCTTTTGGATTGTAGTAACCCGGCATAAAACTCGCTTCAATAAAAACGGTCTCGCTAACGAAGTGATCTAGATAAAGGCCAAAACCAATCCAAAAATCACTGTCTGCATCAATCCGCGCAGCAGCAGCCCAAGGCCAATCTTTAGCGGGCCCAGAAAAATCTCCCGAAAAATGGCGTTCCACAACGATTCCACCGCCGCCGTCCGGGTCAGCGAGCCCACCGACAATAACCTCATCGGCCAAAGCGGAACTCACCCCGAATCCAAGTAACGCGATTACCATCCTAAAGACTTTAAGTTTTTTCAAAAAACACCTCTTTAGCAAAATTATCGGAGCGAATTTTTTCAAATTCGCTCCAAAATAAATTTACATTAGGAAACCTGACACCCTTGGTAACCACAGAGCGAGCTGAGGGAAAGCTATGATAAGCCCGAGACCAATTAACTGCAGCACAACGAAAGGAATGATCCCTCGATAAATGTGCCCCATATTAATCGACGGCGGTACCGTTCCTTTCATGTAGAAGAGTGTAAAACCAAACGGAGGCGTTAGGAATGAGGTCTGAAGATTTACTGACAACATTACGACAAACCACGTTAAGAAAACTATTGGCCCGCCATCTCCAATGTGTGGCCCAAAATCAATACCTTGAAGAATTGGCGCAAACACTGGTAGCACGATCAAAGTAATTTCAATCCAATCAAAGAAAAATCCTAGCGCGAAGGTTAATAACAACATGAAGACAAGTATTTCCCATCCCGTATCAATACCAATCACAGCTAGTAACTCTACGATGAGATCGTCCCCTCCGAGCGAGCGAAAAACGTACGAGAACAATTGCGCACCAAAAAAGATAAAAAAGACCATGCCATTCGTTAAACCCGCAAGACGAATTACATCCTTCAAGGTCTTAAACGTTAGCGTCTTGTTCATCCATGCAAGGAACATGGCACCAATACATCCAACCCCCGCCGCCTCAGTCGGCGTAGCAAACCCACCAAATATTGATCCAAGCACGAGAGTGATTAGCAATACTGGAGGAAAGAAGCTTTTAATCACCATACCCAAAAGTTCACTATTGGTCTTTGGTCCTACATCGGCCGGTAGCGCCGGTGCATTTTTCGGATTCCTAAAACTCGTAAACCAAATATAGAACAGATACAAACCAGCCAGAATCATTCCCGGAATTACAGCGGCAGCAAAAAGCGCTCCAACTGATACCGATAAAAGGTCGCCCATAATGACCAGCATAATCGAGGGGGGTATTAAAATTCCCAACGTTCCCGCTGAGGCTATCGTACCGGTGGCTAATTCTTTTTTATATCCACTATCCATCATTGAGGGTAAAGCGATCATCGTTAACATCACGACTGATGCTCCCACGATTCCGGTCGTCGCGGCCATGATCGTTCCCATGATAGTGACTGACATAGCAAGACCGCCAGGTATGCGTCGCGTTAAAACCTGAAGAGTACTCAAAAGGTCCTTAGCAACCCCGCTGCGCTCCAACATCGTGCCCATAAAAATAAACATGGGTACTGCAACGATAATCGGATTAGAGGCGGCAGTTCCCCAAACCCTTGGCATTAGGTTAAAGAATTGGATCGGATGGAATACGTCTAACAATATTCCAATCCCACCAAAGAGAATTGCAATACCTCCGAGAACAAAAGCTACCGGGAAACCACAAAACAGTGCGATCGCAAGTACAGCAAAGAGAAAAAGAGCAAGATGATGAGAAATCCACGCCATAATCTATTTACTCCTTATTCTCAATAATTGCCAAATTGGTTCGTCCTCGTAGGCTCGAATCACCAAATAAATAGACGACGGATCGCAGCATCACAGAAATAACCCCAGCAAAGAGCAATATCAAACCGGCGGTTAAACAACCCTTCGGAATCCACCTGTAAGCCAGTCCATTAGAGGAAGGAGAAGCCTCACCATCCACCCAAGCCACCAAAGTGAAATCAGCACTAAAGTAAATCGCAAGCAAACAGTAGGGGACCGCAAATGCGATACAGCCGAGCAACTCAGCTATCACGACGGTTCTGGCTTTTGCGTTAAGGTAGGCCACATCGATCCGAACATGTGAGTTTCGGATATAAGCGGTACCGAGATAGAAAGCAAACAACGCAGTGTGCAAATGCCACTCAAGCTCTTGCAACCGAGTTGAGCCCATGTGGGGCAATTGAAATCCGAATTTACGCGTAATGACATCGAACGCAATCACGATAGTTGTAAGCACAAAAAGCCATCCAACCGCACTAGACACCTTCTCTAGCGTTGCGTCGATCCGATCACTTACATTAAGCAAAGCTTGCATTTTAGTTTCCGATCCTAATAAGAGAGCGAGGATCCCCCGCTCTCTACCCTTACTAGTATAAAGTTAACTTAGTTCAAGTATCCGTTGTCACGCCAAACCTTGAAGTTATTTCTGAACTCCATATAGTCGTCGTACACCTTCTTGAAATTTGGATTTGCAGCCGACTCTTCTGCTACCACTTCATTCCAAGCTTTTTCGTAGGCAGCTAGGATTTCAGGTGACCAACGATGAATTTTTACACCTTTCTCCTGCATGGCCTTCAGCGCGGGCGGCTGCGTAGCCTCTCCTCTCGCTAGACCATCGCGAACAGTGTCTCCGCACGAGACCTCGAGAATCCTTTTATGCTGTGCGGACAGTTTGTTCCAAACATCCATGTTAATCATGATGCCATTAAACGATGCTGGCTGATGCCAACCCGGGAAATAGTAGTGCTTAGCTACCTGATAAAAACCGAAACTCTGATCGCTCGATGGCATAGAGAACTCTGTTGCATCGATCGTGCCTAATTGAAGCGCCTGAAAAATCTCCCCACCAGCTAACAACTGAGTGGCAACTCCTAGCTTGTCCATGACCTTAGCACCAAGACCAAAGAATCTCATCTTGAGTCCCCTCAGATCTTCAACGGTTTTGATCTCTTTCTTAAACCAGCCTGAAGCCTCGGGGGGAATCATGTGACAGGGTATATGCTTGATATTATGTTGCGCATAAAGCTCATCGGCTAACTTTTGCCCATTGCCGTAGTACATCCAAGCCAAAAACTCTGTTGGATTAGGGCCGAAAGGTACTGCAGTAAAGAAGCTAAATGTTGTATCCGTGCCAGCAAAGTAACCAGAGCTTGCCCAAGCCATATCGACCGATCCTTTTGAGGCAGCTGGTATCGCTTCAAGTCCTGGGACTAGCGCGCCAGGCTCAAAAAATTTAATGTTTAACGTGCCGCCGGATAACTCTTCCACGGTCTTCGTCCATTGAACCGGGGTCGTACCTAAGAGCTGCAGCGAACCTGGAAACGCACTTGCTAGATTAAGATTAACAGTTTGTTGCGAAGCAACATCATTGCCCGAACCTGAAGCAGAGCCCTCGTCTCCGCCACCTCCGCAGCCCGAAAGTGCCAAAGCTACCGAGCAACCGGCAGCCCCAAAAATTTTTCTAAAATTACCGCTCATACTCTCCTCCACTATGTGCGCTCAGACACACAACTTTTTTATTATTTTAGACAACGTCTAACTAGCCCAAAACACGCGTATTTGGCGCACACATCCTGACAGATTGCATAAAAAAAGCAACAGCGGAGATCTTACATGACTCCACTGCCGCTTCCAAATTTAAGACCTAGAGTGATACCAATTTATCTCTTGAGGTAACCGTTATCTCCCCACAGTTTGTACTCATCCCTGAACTTCGAGTACGAGTCGTAAACTTTTTTGAAATTCGCATTGGATGCCGATTCCTCCTCAACCACTTCACCCCAAGCTTTTCGATATGCATTCAGTATGTCGTCGGACCAGTAGTGGATTTGAACCCCATGCTTATCCCTCATGTTCCGCATAGCCGGAGCTTGCGTCGCCTCACCCTCTGCAATCATGTTCGCTAGTTGAGCTTTACACGTAACCTGAATAAGCGACTTGTGGTAATCGGACAGCGAATTCCAAACATCTAAATTAAAAAACAGATTTCCCATCGCTGTCGCCTGATGCCATCCAGGAAAGTAGTAATGTTTTGCAACCTGATAAAACCCGAAACTCTCATCTGCTGAAGGAGTTGAAAATTCTGTTGCATCAATCGTACCAAGTTGAAGCGCCTGAAAAATATCTCCTGGAGCTAGCAATTGAGTTGCCACCCCTAACTTATCCATAACTTTGGCACCGAGACCAAAGAAGCGCATTTTTAAACCTTTTAAATCAGAAACAGATTTGATTTCTTTTCTAAACCAACCCGATGCTTCGGGAGGGGTAATAAAACACGGTATTGGTTTGATGTTGTGAGCACCAAACATTTCATCGGCAATCTCGTTACCACCGCCATAGTCTAACCAAGCAAGTAGCTCATCAGCCGCGGCACCAAATGGCACCGACGTAAAAAAACTAAACGCAAGATCGGTTCCAGCAAAAAAACCCGCAGTCGAATAAGCAACGTCTACAGACCCTTTCGACGCCGCTGGAATAGCTTCAAGTCCGGGCACCAACGCACCCGGCTCAAAAAATTTAAGTTCTAGTGTTCCATTAGAAACTTGTTTGATCGTATCAGACAACTTAATGCCGTTAGTACCGATGAGCTGCAACGTTGCAGGGAAGGCACTTGCCATCTTGAGGACTACTTTCTCCTGTGTCTGAGTTCCGGCATCCGAAGTAGATGACACACTGTCACTCCCTCCGCCACCACAGCCGGCCAAAGCAAACATGGTCAAAATGCCAAGCGCGATAATTTTTTTCGAGATCGTTTTCATGATGTCCCCCAAAAGCTAAATACTAAAATTCTCTTTGAACGCACACGTTTTCTATGCGAGAAAACTCAATGTAACACAGGAGTGATGTCGTGACCCGCAAAAAACAGTAAGCCGCTAAATGCCTTTATCTGTATTTTCGGAAAAACTTCCGCATATCCTCTACCAATGAAACAGGTTGCTCGAGTGCAGCAAAGTGTCCACCTCGATCACAACTCGTCCATTGCTGGATATCAGAGTAAAACATTTCTGCAATTGAGCGCGGAGGAGAAAGAATTTCTTTCGGGAACTCAATATAAGCAGTGGGGACCTTTACCGTTTCACCAACGGGGATTGGCCAGGGTCCATGCATACGCGCATAGTACGGCCAGAAAGACGAACCAATCGCCCCGGTGACCCAGTAGAGCATGATGTCAGTTAACATCGTATCTCGACCAAAATATCCGTCTAAGTCTCCGCGGTGGTCGGTCCAAGTATGAAACTTTTCAACGAGCCACGCAGCCAACCCAACAGGCGAATCTGTAAGACCATAAGAAAGCGTTTGAGGTTTTGTACCCTGTATCCACTGATACCCGGTCTCATCTTTTAAAAAGTTATTCAATTGATCAAGAAAAACTTTCTCCTCTGCAGTGGCGCTCTCGACCATTTTTGGGTCTCGACGCACTGCGAGTAAATTCAAATGAATCGCCTTAACCGCTTCGGGATAACAAAATCCAAGTCTAGAGGTTACGAATGCTCCCCAATCACCTCCTTGGGCTACAAATGTTTGGTACCCCAGCACCTTGGTCATGAGTTCATAAAATGCGTCCGCTATTTGCTCTAAAGAAAATCTCACTTGTCCCGGTTCAAATGAAAAGGTATACCCAGGAAGCGATGGAGCAATCACCGTGAACGCATCATTCTGATTTCCACCATGCGCCTCAGGGTCAGTTAGCATTGGCAGGATTTTATGAAACTCGTACACAGATCCTGGCCACCCATGCGACAGGAGGAGGGGCTCAGATTTATCAGTCTTTCCCTCTTCTAAAATAAAATGTAGATCAATCCCAGCTACTTTTACTTTGTATTGCTTGAAACTGTTGATCACCTTTTCATGGTCTCGCCACTTGTAATCGTGACGCCAGTAATGGACCAAACGTTTTAGGTATTCGAGATCTGTTCCATATTTCCATTGATTTCCCGGTATTTCGTCAGGCCATCTGACTGAATCCAAACGTCGATTGAGATCCTCGAGAACAGAGTCGGGTACGTGTAAGGTAAAAGGAGCAAGGTCGTTACGCTGCATCAATAAATTTCCTAGTTTTTGACTGAAATAAAAATAAATGATCGCCAGGTACGGCAATCCCAGTCGATATTATCTAGGAGATTCACCGATAATAAAAATAAACATTCCTACTATTTTGGAAAAGACGATGGATTGAGAAATCCTATCGCTCACTCACCCGGACACGCATCCCCTGCTGAGTAGGCCACCCTGATTTGACTACCAACCATCTCAAGGAAACGTTTTTGTATCGCGTAGGCCTCTTGCTCTCTCCTATACCAACGTTCGCAATCACGAACCGATGCAAGCTCACGATTTACATCCTGAACAAAATGCACCAACTCATGAAGCAACACTGAGCGCGCAAACACATTTGTTTCGGGGTTCATTTCTTCGTTGATATAGACCCCCTCTCCAGCACGATAAACAGCCAAGGCTTTGCAAGGTTTTCCACAAGCGTACGCCTCAACCACTTCACTTGGGACAAACTGTACGTTGGGCAGGAAATTGGGAATATTGTATTTCGAGATGAAGTTTATCGCATCGAGTAAATCCACCAACAGAGCATCCATCGGTATTCGATCCGGTTTGCCAAGGAATAGACTGATGGATGTTTTTTCGCCTTCAGGGTAATTCTTATAGCCCCCGGAATTCAGCGCCCCAGACGCTTCTCCATCTTCAGCCACAGCAAAACAAAAACTCGAAAAAATGAGTGACAGTCCAGCAACTACCCCGCAAAATATCTTTGATTTCGCCACAAGTTTTAAATCCGAGACTCACCCTCTTCCAACGCTTGTTGCTCCTGCGCCGGTTTTGTCAAATTAGTGAGAAAATCTGCTCGCTCTGCAGCGCGCTTGCGATCGTCTTGAGACAGTTGAGCGGACAAATCTGTAGACTCAGCTTTGCTGATCCGAATATCGCCCTCGTCATGCGCCTTAAACCGCTTCAGTGAAACCTCGTACCAAGCCAGCGCCTCCACGAGGTCAGCAGGCTGCCCTTCTCCATCGCGATAAATCCTAGCCAGAGCCTGCATTGAAAAAGGGTCGCCTAAAAATGCCCCCCTCTCAAACCAACTAAAAGCCTCAACAGAACTTGTGGTAACGCCACGCCCTGATTGGTATAGCGCACCGATATTAAAGTGAGCTAGAGGATCGCCAGCATCGGCGGCGGTTTGGTACCAAGACATGGCAAGCACATAGTCTTTCACAACTCCTTCACCTGTTTCATAACAATCGCCTACCGAGTTCATTGCCCAAGCGTTTCCAGCCATCGCAGACTGCAACCACCAATCAAATGCCTGCTTGATATCTTTCTCGACTCCGTGACCATTTGCGTAGGCCATACCGAGATTGTTCATTGCGACCGCATAACCACGGAGCGCAGCCGCGTTCCACCACTTAACCGCTTCCTCAAAGCTTTGCTTCCCGTCGAATCCCTTAGCCCAGAGCAAACCGACATTATTCATCGCCCGCACATCACCACGCTGAACTAAGCTACTCAGGTTTTCAGGGTCAAGCATCCCTTTCCCAGACTCAAGGTCGGTGAAAGTCTCTTCTTGCTTACGATCGCCCTTCTCTACTTGTGCACTTGCTACTGAAACGCAAAAGAACGAGCATACAAAAATGACATGTAAAAACTTCATCGCCCCCCCCCAAACTCTGAAATGGAGATTTTCGATTAGTTGTGGAAGAACGGTAAAACCTCGTCCAGCAACAAATCGGGAACCTCTTCTGGAATAAAGTGACCGCAAGGAAGCGCTTTGCCTCTCACGTCAGTTGCCTTTTCGCGCCATGTTTCCAAGACATCAAACATCGAATCCATCTTGCCAAACTGACCCCAAATACTATAGACCGGGCATGATACTTTAGTTCCCAGGTCTTTCTCGTCGTCATCAAAGTCAACCGTGGCAGCTTGCCGGTAGTCCTCCAAGGTGCATCGAATGGTCCCTGGCAATAGGAACGCCCTCAAGTACTCTAGAAATAACTCATCGTCTATCGCCTCAGGACACCAGCTCAAAGATCGAAACATCGTCTGCAAAAATGGTTCTGCGCTATTCTGAATCATAATCTCAGGCAGATCGGGAGCCTGAAAGTAAAACCAATGCCAATACGCAGCCGCAAGTTCACGGCCCGTGCGACTAAATAAGGTATGTGTTGGCACAATATCTAGCACTACGAGCTTTCGAACCACATCCGGGTAATCCAAGGTCAATCTATGAGCAACTCTCGCGCCCCGGTCGTGACCCATAAGATAAAACTCTTTATGCCCCAATGCTTCAGCGAGCAGCACAATATCCCGGGCCATTGTTTTCTTATCGAACCCCATCTTCGGCTTTTCCGAATCACCGTACCCTCGCAAATCTGGAACAATCACTGTGAATTTTTGCATCAGCTCGGGCGTCATCTTGTGCCACATCTGTCCCGTCTGCGGATATCCATGCAAAAGAACAAGCGCTGGGCCACTACCGCCAACCCACACATTAAAACGAATTCCGTTCGCCTTAACAGTCGAACGAGTCATGCCCACCATAAAATCAGCCATACGATTCCCGATTATTCGATTAAAAATTACTTCTAAAAACGTTCCAAACTACTTACTCGTAAATTCTTTTAGCCGTCGAATCCCCTCTTGTAAGACTGGAATCGGTTTAGGGTAAGAAAATCTCACGTGCTCGTTAGCGCGATGATCTCCAAAATCAAGGCCTGGAGCTATTGCAACCCCAGCTTTTTCTAAAACATCGTGAGAGAACGAATAACTATCGTTCGTGAAGTTCGTACAATCCGCGTAGATATAAAACGCACCACTAGGCTCAACGGGAATTTTAAAACCCAAGTCTCGCAAGGCTGGCAGCAAAAAGTCTCTCTGCTCCTTATACCGCGAACGATTCTTTTCGGCTTCCTCTATTGTCTCTAGATCAAATGCCGAAAGCGCTGCACGTTGCGCAACATCTGAGTTCGATATATACAGGTTTTGCGCCAATTTCTCAAAGTGCTCTACGTAGCCCTCGGGCATAACGGTCCAACCCAAGCGCCAACCAGTCATCGCAAAGTACTTTGAAAAACTGTTTATAACAAAAACGTCATCCGAAATATCTAACGCTGTTCGCACTTGTCCGTCATAAGTCAAACCATGATAAATTTCATCAACAATAACGACTCCACCTCTTCCTCTTACGAATTCAACAATTTTTTGTAGCTCATCATGATCCATGAGAGTACCAGTCGGATTTGATGGGCTCGCTACCATGACCCCAACGGTTCGTTCGGTCCAATTTTGCTCAACCAAAAGAGACGTTAATTGATAATCCGTTTCAGCCCCGACGGGAATCAACCTCGCACTCCCTCCCATTGAGGACACGAAATGCCGATTACACGGATAGCTCGGATCCGGCATCAGAACCTCATCCCCCTCCGAGATCACCATCCCCATCGTTAGTAACAACGCACCGGACGCCCCACTAGTAACTGCGATCCGTTCAGCAGGCACGTCTACCGCGTACCTCGACTGGTACCAATTCGATAACGCCTGGCGCAATGCATCTGAGCCCAGCGATGGTGAGTACCTCATCCTGTCACTTTTCAAGGCCGCAACCGCCGCATCTACTATCGGTTGGGGTGTGGGAAAATCCGGTTCTCCCACCGCCAGATTGATAATGCTTTTCCCCTGCGCCTCTAATTCAATCGCCCGAGTGATCACTTGGACGACGTAGAATGGCTCAATATTGTCGAGTCTTTTCGCCAGCCGTGCCACATCCATATGACGAGCGTTGGATAAATTATTCACTTTAGATCAATCCTTTTGACACAAACTATAATTGTACTCATTCAAATAACTTTTTTAATTAGTTCAAAAATGCGAATGAGGCAAAAAATATGAGAGTTGCGGTGATCGGAACAGGTGGCGTCGGCGGATATTTTGGCGCTCGATTGCACGAGGGGGGCTATGACGTCTCTTTCATCGCTCGTGGCGAGCACTTAGCTGCGATGAAAAATAAAGGACTAGAAATCCGTTCCTCTTTGGGTGATATCCGTGTAAAGAATGGAAACTACTTTGAAAATACCAAAGAGATAGGACCAGTAGATTTAGTGATGATCGCCGTAAAACTTTGGTCGACTGAGAATGCGATCGACGCCGCATTGCCCCTCTTGGGTCCAAACACAGGTTTAGTTTCTTTTCAAAATGGAGTGCTTGCTGAAGAACTCATGATCAGGAAATTTGGACGTGAACGAGTCATCGGAGGTGTTGCGAATATTGCGGCGCTAATTGAGGAACCAGGAGTAATTCGTCATAACGGAACGATGGCTGCGTTGTACTTCGGTGAATTGGATGGATCAAATTCAGCTCGAACTGAGGCGTTGTATGAAGCGTGCAAAAAATCCAAGATCGATGCTGACCTTAAATCAGACATTAATGTAGCAATTTGGGAAAAATACATTCGGTTAGTGACAATGTCATCAATGACTGCGTTATGTCGAATGCCCATAGGGCCTATCCGCACGGACCCTGACACACGCGCGCTCTTGCAATCCGTACTCCAAGAAGTTTTAGAGATTGCTGCGGGCAAGGGTATCGCGTTCGGAAACGGGGTAATTGAAAAACAAATGGATATTATCGATGGCTATCCGGAAACGATGGTTGCATCGATGTGTGGGGATCTTAGGAGAGGCTACCGATTAGAGCTACCTTGGCTCGCGGGCAACATTAAAAATTTAGGCAAAGAGCTCGGAATTGCTACTCCGGCAAATAACTTTGTCTACGCAGCATTGAAACTATACGAGAATGGCAGACCGCCAGAAGCGCAACTTTAATCGAATATTAATTTTTGGTTTTAAATCATTAGGAACGGAACATGACAATAAAGATTACACGTTTAACCGCGAGAGCAGTTGCAAGCCCAATTAAATATCCGCCAAGACCCGCGAGCGGTGCAATCGACAAGGCCGCTCTGGTATTAATTGATCTTGAGACAAATCAAGGGATCATTGGACACACCTATTTGTTCGCCTTCTCGCAGACCATGCTGAAGCCCACCGTAGAATGTCTCAGCGCAGTAGCACAATTGGTTGAAGGTGACGAGGTCTCCCCTTTCGATATTGATCGAAAACTTCGGAAGCACTTCACAATTTATGACGCACATGGAATCCTCGGACAAGTAATCGCCGGGATTGATATGGCAGCTTGGGACGTCGCTTCAAAAGCAAACGGCCTCCCCCTTGCCACAATGTTAGGTGGGAAACCCACTCCGATTCCCGCTTACAACAGTTGTGGTCTCTGGACGAACGAAACTCCAGAGACGCTACCGAAGATCGCGAGAGAGCTACTTCGCGATGGCGGATTCACTGGAGTGAAAATGAGAATCGGCCGACCAGAGTTCAAGGCTGATCTTGCAGCGGTGCGCGCTGTCAAAGAAACAATTGGAGATGACATTAAACTCATGGCCGATTTCAACCAGTCGCTCACAGTAAATGAATCAATTTATCGAGGAGAAATCCTCGATGAGGAAGGTTTGTATTGGATTGAAGACCCAATCCGACACGATGATTACGAGGGATGTGCGAAGATACGAAGCAGAGTGCGCACGCCTTTGCAAATCGGAGAAAATCTACTGAATAGCCTAGAGATGCAAAAAGCGCTTCAGGCTGGAGCTGGCGATTTTTATATGCCGGACGTCCAACGTATCGGCGGAGTTACCGGCTGGATGAAGGCTGCGGCACTTGCTGAAGTCAATGCTGTTGATCTATCGAGTCATTTGTTTCCCGAAATTAGTTGCCACTTGTTATCGGTATCACCCACTCGGCATTGGCTCGAGTACATGGATTGGGGTGCTGCGGTAATGAAAGATCCACTGGAGATCAAGGATGGATTTGCAATCACTCCATCTAGACCAGGGAATGGAATTGAATGGAACGAAGCAGCAGTCAAAAAATACTCCCTATGATCAAAATCTATGGAATAAAAAACTGTGACACGATGAAGAAAGCGTTCAATTGGCTCAATGAGAATGATGTTGAATACGAGTTCATCGACTACAAAAAACAAAATCCAAAGTCGGAAGACCTGAAGACCTGGTGCGAAAAGGTTGGCTGGGAAACATTACTTAATACGCGGGGCACAACTTGGCGAAAAATTG
>JAURFP010000090.1 GCA_030834275.1 Burkholderiales bacterium
ATGCCAAAAGAATTTTAAAATCCGCGATGGATTCTTCAGAGGAAATTTTTTCTGCAATCGAGGGGTATCTCGACCGTCCACTCGCCCGAGTGTCGCCAATCGAGCAGGCGATCTTGCTTATTGCAAACGTCGAGCTCAAAAAGGAATTTGATGTACCGTCAAAAGTAGTGATTAATGAGGCGGTGGAGCTCGCAAAAGACTTTGGTGGAACAGACGGCCACAAGTACATTAATGGAATTCTCGATAAGATTGTAAATTCAAATAAATAAAAATTGCGTTAGGAGCCGGGATGGCTGATTCAGCAGACAAAAAATTATCAATATTTGACTTGCAGGAAAAAGTTGATCGAGGAGAAAAAATTTTCCAAGTGACCGCTGTAGATTTTCCGACTGCACAGCTGGTTGATCGATCTGGAGTTGATTGTATTTTGATCGGTGATTCGCTTGGAATGACTGCGTTGGGGTATTCCGGTACGGTTCCTGTGACGATGGATGAAATGGTCCACCACGCAAAAGCGATTTCACGGGCTGCGAAGCGCTCAATTTTAGTTGGAGATCTCCCTCTAGGTGCTTATCACGCGTGTAAGGAGGATGCAATTAATAACGCTATGCGAATGGTGAAGGAGGGTGGTGCGGACGTCGTAAAACTAGAGGGTGGTGAAGAGTTTGCTTCAACTGCGAAAGCGGTTGTGGATGCAGGGATTCCTGTCATGGCTCACATTGGACTTACCCCGCAGCTCATGTCTAAGCTTGGGGGTTTCAAGGTCCAGGGGAAAAGTGCGATTGCTGGTGCGCAGCTCCTCAAGGATGCGCTCGCGTTGGAGCGAGCAGGGTGTTTTGCAATTGTTCTAGAGGCTATTCCTGATCGCGTTGCGTCGCTAATAACAGAGCGGTTGCGCATCCCCACCATTGGTATCGGCGCCGGTTCAGGCTGCGACGGGCAGAATTTGGTGCTACACGACATGGTGGGGCTTTTTGATCGCTTTGCTCCTAAGTTTGTAAAAAAATACGCGGATTGTTGGGGAATGATTTCAAAAGCACTCACTGATTTCCAAACCGAGGTGAAGCAGGGTCAATTTCCATTAACCGAGCATAGTTTCTCCATGAAAGACGACGAATACCGAGCATTTTTAAAAGCGGTCGATTCTGATTAATCCTTGAGGGCTCGTGATTTGATATCTGAATTTGAATTGATATCAAAGTATTTTAGAAAATTAACTAATCGTGCTGTGCTCGGTGTAGGGGACGATGCCGCTCTTCTTAGATGTAGCCATGATGCTGGAATTGCCATAACGACCGATACTTTGGTAGAAGGTGTCCATTTCTTTTCTGATTGCGACCCGTTTTTTCTTGGAAGAAAGGTATTGGCCGTAAATTTTTCGGACCTAGCGGCAATGGGTGCTCGGCCGCATTCGGTTTTACTTTCTCTCAGTTTGAGGGAGTGTGAAGAGAGTTGGTTAGCTAGTTTTTCCGATGGTCTTTACCGGATGTTAGAAGAATTTCAAGTAGAGTTAGTTGGAGGTGACACGACTCGCGCTGATCAACTTGTCATTTCGGTTACCGCTTTGGGAGATGTTGATATTGGATCTGCTCTGCGGCGCGATAGGGCTCAAGTTGGAGACGATGTCTGGGTCAGTGGTGAACTGGGTTTGGCAACTTTGGCTCTAGCCAGCCGGGATAACTCGGTTGCTTACCCGCACGAACTACTCGATGATTGCAATAAACGGTTAAATAATCCTGAGCCTAGGGTTGCTCTTGGTCGGCGCTTGATTGGCGTAGCGAACTGTGCGATCGATATCTCTGATGGTCTCATGGCGGATGCGGGGCATATCTCGACGCAGTCAAAGGTTGGTATTGCAGTAATACTTGACCAAATACCTACACACCGTATTCTTAGTCAATTAGGCCTACCTCAGAAGGATCTTGTTAGTCTGATTTCTGGTGGCGATGACTATGAGTTGCTATTCACCTGTTCAAGAAGTCGTGAGAATGACATCGGGACTCTGTCGCGAGAATTAAAAATTCCGATTACCAAGATTGGAGCGGTGGTAGAGGGTAGAGGCGTTATTTTGAAAGATCGCTTTGGAAAGATTGTTGAGGTTGATAGGCCCGGCTATGAGCACTTCTCGAGAAGAACGTAAGTTACTTGGAAAGGTTTTTAAGACCCCACATGGCTTCATGAGTTTGGGATTCGGCGCCGGATTGATGCCGTTCGCCCCCGGGTCTTGGGGAACGCTCGTTGCGTTCCCAATATTTTTAGTTCTGCAAATGTTTTTTGGAACTGTCTCTCAACTTATTTTTTGGAGTTTGCTTTATTTTTTTGGCGTTTTAGTATCCGACAAGGCTGCGCGAGACCTTGGCGTTAAGGATCATTCCGCAATTGTGATTGATGAAATAGTTGCATTTGGTTTGGTGTTGACCTTGATCCCACATGAACTGCCATGGTTAATTTTTGCGTATGCAGTTTTTAGGTTTTTTGATATTACCAAGCCATTTCCCATTAGAAACATAGATATCAGGTGGGAGGGTGGAAACGGGATTATGGCGGATGATTTTGTAGCAGCAGTGTACTCGGTTGCAGTTGTTAATGTTATTGTCTTTTGGATTTCGATCGCCTAGTTACGATTTTTGTTTATAAAAAATGTTAGATAAAGAAATCTATGATTTGAGTTCGGAAGTTGGGGAATTGTTATCTCAAAAAAAGCTCGTTCTCGTAACCGCTGAGTCGTGCACTGGCGGTTGGATTGCTCAAGCGATAACGATGGTGCCCGGGAGTTCGCAGTGGTTTGATAACGGATTCATTACGTATTCGAATGAGGCCAAGTCTAATTTGCTGCGGGTAAATCCAGAGACTATCAGACAGTTCGGAGCGGTTTCTTCTGAGGTTGTTCAGGAAATGTTGCTAGGCGCGAATGGTCTTGCCCAGTATCGACGTACTTGTGCTATCGCGGTGAGTGGCGTAGCTGGACCAGACGGTGGTTCCCAAGAGAAGCCAGTTGGTACCGTATTTATCGGGGTATCGAGTGATTCGATTC
>JAURFP010000091.1 GCA_030834275.1 Burkholderiales bacterium
GGTCCTAAAGAGTCGCCCCACCACGCATCGTTTGTGAAGTTTGCTAGAACCGTTGCATCCGGGAGTTGGCGAATAATTTCTTCTCCAAACACGTCCTCATAGCAAATGTTTACTGCGATTTTTTGTGAGCCAGCTCGAATAGGAGATTGCAACTTCTCCCCTCTTGAGAAATTCGACATGGGAATGGAGAGCGACTGTATGATCCAAGTGATCGGTTGCCAGGTTGGAAAATAATCTCCAAAGGGAACCAAATGGTGTTTCCGGTAAGTCTGTTCGCCGCTCACACCGACGGACATCACACTATTAAAAAATTTTCCATCGTTTGACTTTTCTGGGATGCCATAAACGATGTTCGATCCTCGATTATTTGTCAGGTCGCTAAATGCTTGTTTGAAGGAGCTAGGCAGGTTTGAATCGAGAATGGGGAGAGCCGTTTCAGGTAGCAAAATGATTTCTGCGTTTTCCTCAGAAGCCATTTGTAAATATTGCTCGAGTGTTTGCAAAACAAATGTTTGATCCCATTTCACGTCTTGAGCGATATTTCCTTGAAGTAGTGCGACCGAAGTACTGGTTTCTTGTAGCACTTGCGTCCATTGAATTTTTTTTGCAGCAAGGCCAACTACTGCCACAACTATCAGGGCGGAGATTGAAACGGTCAGGTGGCGGGGCCTCGCACTGGGAAGGATGGTTTGGTAGATGATGTATCGATACGCAATCCAACCAGACATCAAGGAGATAATTAACGATATGCCATAAACGCCAACTATTGGTGTGAATCCTGCTATCGGGCTAAATGGTATTTGCGAGTATCCAAGGGATAGCCATGGAAACCCAGTAAATAGCCAACTCCGGACCCAGTCTGAAAGACAGAATGCTAGGGGTAGAAATATGAGTAGGCGCATCTTTCTTCGGAGTACCTGGATGTTAAGAAGCGCCGTCAATAGCCCAAGTGGAACAGCAAAAATGACGCAAAATAATAGGGTGGCTAATACTGCAACCGGTGCGCTCATTCCGCCAAAATTGTGCAGACTCACATAGATCCAGCTCGTGCCAACTACAAGTAATCCGAATGAGTAGGCAAAGCCAGTTAGGAAAGTTTTTCTGCGCGTAAAATTTTGACTCGATAATAAGCCAATCGTTATGGCGACCGACACGATTGGGATGATATAAACATCAAACGGAGAGAATCCAAGAACCGAGATCGCTCCTAGGAAAAAAGCGCAAACTACAGGCATGCGCGATATGGCCGCAAACATTATTCCAGGGGAAGGGTTTCTTGGGAGGGCTCTAGTTTCTTGATGAGAAGCGCGTGAATCCTTCGGCTATCGGATCGTAATACTTTGATATCAAGATCGCTGACTTTAAAGTGTTCCCCCTTTTTTGGCAATCTTCCAGTGTGAGATAGAAGAAGTCCGCCGACGGTGTCAAAGTCATCATCTGGGAAGTTGCTTCCAAAAAATTCGTTGATGTCGCTGATCTCTGTCATTGCTTTGACTCGGTGCCAACCATCTTGATCGGAAACGATGTTTGCTTCGGATTCATCGAAATCATATTCATCTTCAATTTCCCCAACGATTTGCTCTAGCACATCCTCGATAGTGATTAACCCAGCGACTCGGCTATATTCGTCTACTACGATTGCCATGTGGTTTCGGTTACTGCGAAAGTCCTTTAAGAGCACGTTGAGCGGTTTAGACTCGGGGATGAACACCGCAGGCCTTAGCATGTCTCTCAATTCAAAATTTTCTGGATCTTTGTAGTAGCGCAGCAGATCCTTTGCTAGTAAGACGCCTAGGACATTATCTTTTTCTCCCTCGAATACCGGGAATCGAGAGTGATTGGTATCGACCGCAACGGCAATAATGTCAGCCATTTCCAACTTCATATCTAGCATGTAAGACTGAGATCGTGGGATCATGATGTCTCGAGCGCTTAGCTCAGATACTTGTAAAACCCCCTCAATCATTGTAAGCGCATCGGAGTCGAGGAGATTGCTATCAAAAGATCCCCTCAAAAGTTCGATCAATTGCTCACGATCCTCTGGTTTTCGCATGAGGTGGTACCTCAGCTTGTGGAACCAACTAGATTTATTTTTTTTCATGATTTTTTATGTTTTATGAGATCTCAAACGGATTCGCGATCTTGAGTGATTCTAAAATTGAAACCTCTAAATTCTCCATGAGCTCTTCGTCATCTGCGAGTTCGTGGTCATATCCTTGTAAATGTAGTACGCCATGAATACTCAGGTGTGCGAAATGCGAAGCCAATGTTTTTTTCTGCTTATGCGCTTCGGATCGTACGATTGGTACGCAAATCACAACGTCTCCCGCTAGTGGGGTCATTTCTGGGTAGGGGAATGTGAGTATATTGGTAGCGTAATTTTTCCCTCTAAAGGTTTTATTGAGTTCACGACCTTCCGGTTCATCAACCAGTCTAACTGTGAGATCAATATCCTCAAATATCCCTTGGCTGATCCAATTTCTAAATTCTTTCTTGGTCGGCAAGTTTGTGGATTCAGTAGCCACCTGTACTGATAGGTTCAGTTTTGGTTTTTTCATTTGAGTAAAGCAATTACTCTTTTGCTTTTTCGTAGGCATTCACGATTCTTTGAACCAGCGGGTGACGTACGACGTCCTCCGCTTCAAAGTGCGTAAAAGCAATTCCCTTAATTGATTTCAAAATACGTGCCGCTTCACCTAGGCCGCTTTGTTGCCCTTTTGGCAAATCTATTTGGGTTACGTCACCGGTTACGACAGCTTTGCTTCCAAAGCCCAGTCTCGTTAGAAACATTTTCATTTGCTCTGGAGTGGTATTCTGAGCTTCATCTAAGATGATGAAAGAGTTATTTAACGTTCGTCCTCGCATGTA
>JAURFP010000092.1 GCA_030834275.1 Burkholderiales bacterium
GACCCAAAGAAAATTTCTACGCCATTTCACCAGATAGACCTATTAGTAATGCACAATTACATCCACACGGCGATTCGCTGCCATGTTCGAGGGAATAGCTGTACCGTCTTTAGACCGATTTGGCTTAAGTGGGAACGCATCAGCATGCCCGATGGCTCGAACAACCTCACGATCAAGACCGAGCTCTGTAAATTCCTTTACAACTGAGGCTGAACGGGAAGAGGATAATTCCCAATTTGAGGGAAATTTTGCCGTGCTAATTGGAACATCGTCCGTATGACCCTCTACGTCAATTACGAGCTCATAGCGCTGCATGCGCTCCTTAAGCTCGTTTCCAAGCGTTTTAACAATTGAAAGTCCATTACTTTTCAACTTAGCATCGCCAGATTCAAAAAGAGAATTCGATCCCAAAGAAATCACGATCCCTTTTGTTTCAAAATCAATAGTCAAATCAGGATTATCATCGTTCGGATCATCGTATTTCTTCTCTAAGGCATTGTAGAGATCCGCCAAAGGAGTTGGGTTTTTAACGTTCATCACATCACTTTCAATTCCCCCCTTTAACTGCTCCCACTTTGATTGGGAAGGCTCGCTTGCCGAATACATAATCACGAAAAAACACATCAAAAGTGTTATCATGTCAGCATAGGTCGTGATCCAGCCACCCCCACTTGGGGCGCTTTCTTGTCCAGTATTCTTATCTGCCATGATCGAGATTATTTTTTGTCATCACCTGAACTTCCTTTACCAATCAACGAGTACAATTGGTCTTTAATCATTAAGGCAGATCGTCCATCTTTAACCATAAGTATACCTTCTAAGACGAGTTGTTCTCGTGCAGAATTCAAGACAGAATTGAAGCGAATTTTTTTCGCTAGAGGTGCAAATAAAAGGTTGGCAAATGCCGTTCCGTAGAGCGTCGTTAAAAGTGCTAGAGAAAGGCCAGGACCGATAGCACTTGGATCATCAAGGTTTTGAAGCATTACAATCAATCCAAGAACAGTTCCAAACATTCCGAAAGCCGGGCTCGTAATGGCCATCATATCTAGAACATCTGCTTTCTTTACTTCCTCCGTGCTTCGCTTATCGATATAAACCTCTCCAATCTCGCGAACCTCGTGTGTTGTGTAGTTTGTCGAAACCAATTCAAACAAGTACTTCGTGAGCTTATCGGGATTGGATCTAGAAACACGCTCAATGAATCCGTTTTTGTCCGCAACAAATTCTTCCTTGTATTTCAAGATATTCTCAATTTCTTTTTCTAAAATTTCCAATTTTCCATCGTAGTGCGAAAACATACTTTTAATGGCTCCAATGGCTTTAAACACGGTGAAAGCTGGGTACATTACGAAAAGTCCGCAAAGCATACCACCTATAACCACGAAAAAAGAAGCAAAGTCCAAAAATTCGATTTGCAACCAAGAGGGCAGGTTTTCTGTCAGTTTTACTACACCAACAGTATCGGCAGAGCCAGTTAGCAATACCAAAAGGGAAATAAAAAATCCCAAAAAAGAAGAGAAAGTGAATTTCATGGGTTAGATTAGTTTAGTTCGATTTTAAGTCATTGATTGAATCCTCCACAGTTTTGGCTCGATTCCAAAACTCATATGCGTTGGTAGAGTCATTTTGAAGGAAGTAGAGCGTGCCTTTTAAATTTAAAAATTCGGGGATTTCCGCCATACGGAGAATCTCGTTCGTATGGAATTCGGCCATTTTGTAGTTTCCTGCACCGATATTTTCTTGAACTAGTTTGTAATACACTAGTATTCGGTTCAAATCACTCATTGTAAACGCTGTCTCGTCTCTACCGATGTCGGCAATCCGACCATTGAAATTTAAGTCCAATTCGGAGTCAGCTAGGTCGAAATTCATCTTTACTTCCGAGCCATTGTTCGCGTATTTCACCTCAATTGGGTTGATATAAGTCCTTTCGATAGTGGGTAATGTCGCTTTTTGCGATTCGACAAAATTTGTCACCATCGGATCATTGGGAGTGGATCCACAACCCCAAATGGCGATAGCAACGAAAATCAGGTAGTACTTTTTCACTTTAGTCCAAGTTGACGTTTATCCCCAATCCAAAATTGAGTGTGTTTAATTCTATTCGAGTATCCCTGCCGATATAACTTCCTTTCGGATTATACTCAAGCTTGACAAATAGACCGATATTATCGGTTGGATAGAGATAGAGATTCGTACTCGAATTGATAAAGACTCCTCCGTTGAGCCGGACGTTTGCATCTCCAGACAACTTAACAGTTACCCAGTTGGTAGTGTTGTAGCCAGCCCCTTTAGGCAAGAACCCCAGGTAGGCATCAAGTCCAACTCTTGGACAAATAACCGCCTGAGAGGTGTTCAGTCCTGGCAGAGTTCCATAGACATATCTAAGGCCTCCGTGCAAGCCAATCATGAATGTGTTCTTCATAGAACTAGATTGCTGCCAACAGTATTCGATATCCCCACCATAAAGGTTGACCCCCGTCAAGTTTAATGAGTCTATTCCTCCCGTTGAATTAGTAACTTTTACGTCTACCGTAGAATTATTCAAGAACATCAGCGCTAAGTCTGTCCGTGTAAATGGAGCCGGCGAGCCTAACCCTCTTTCGTTTGAAATGTATGTTTTGCTCCAAGTGGCACTAATAGTTTTCGCATCAAAAAATGTGACGCCCATGATATATCCAAAAAATTCATCGTAATCTAATCGAATGGATACATATTGGTTTATCCGGTACTTATTCACGACGGATTGGACTGAGTCGAAATTGTATCGATATTCTTTGCTAGGATCCCTATTGACAAGACGAAATGTGGTATCCGTACTG
>JAURFP010000093.1 GCA_030834275.1 Burkholderiales bacterium
TCTGTTTAATCTTCGAGTGATTAGCTAGGCCCAAGTAATCATTAGAGCAAAACAATAGTTGCTCTTTTGTCACGCCTGCCCGATCGGTAATACGCTGCCGTATGTTAGTTGGATCTTCGGCTACTCGAAGTGCCCTCCGCAAACCTGCCCCATCGAGGCGAGATAACTCCCTCTCTATTGCATCAAAGAGCATTCGATAGGACCTCGTGGAGAGTTTTAGTCACTGCACTCCCTATGTGCTGCGATAAATCTTTATCGATTACAAATGGAGGCATCACATAGACCGTCTGACCAATGGGGCGAATAAGTAATTCATGCTCACGCGCCGCGAGATGAAACTTCTCTGCAAAATTTTCAATAACCCCCGCGACGTCAAATGCTAGAACCATTCCACACTGCCGAAGATTGCCGATTCTTGGTTCACTATCGAAGTGCGCAAATGATTCCCTTATAGAGTCTGCTTGGATACGGATTTGCTGCTCTAGCCCTTCATCGAAATGATCAAGAACTGCGTTAGCCGCGGCACAAGCAAGCGGGTTTCCAGTGTACGAATGAGAATGAAGAAACCCCTTCTTAAAATCATTATCCAAAAAAGCCTCAAAAATTTTGTCGGTCGTCATGACCAGAGATAGAGGCAAGTTTCCACCCGTGATCCCCTTCGACAACAGGAGCATATCCGGCCAATTTTCTCGATCGACCTGATCCCAAGCAAAAAAACTACCCGTACGTCCGCAACCCACTGCTATCTCATCGGCAATCAGATGCACGTTGTGCTGTCGCGTTAACGCACGAACTTTTTTAAGGTAGTTAACAGAATGCATAACCATACCGGCCCCGCCTTGTATACGTGGCTCGACGATGACTGCTGAGATTTGTCCGGACCTAGTGGATAACAACTCACTCATCTCGGCGAGAGCTTGCTCTTCGTTCCCTAATCGCGAGTCTGGTGCCTGGACAGTCAAACCCGCTAGAAGCAATGGTCCATATGCGTCCCGAAATAATGGCACATCAGTAACTGATAACGCACCAAGCGTTTCTCCGTGGTAGCTTCCACTAAGGCAGACGAACTCTGTACGGTCCACCTCTCCGCACTGTCTCCAATAATGAAAACTTTGCTTCAACGCGATCTCTACAGCGCTTGATCCATCGGATGCAAAAAAAACATGACCCAAATTTCGTGCTGTTCGCTCAGAAAGACGAGCAGCAAGCTTTACTACAGGCTCATGCGTACATCCCGCCAACATGACGTGAGGTAGGTTATCTAACTGATGCTTTATCGCCGCATTAATCCGTTCATTCGAGTGACCAAGCAAATTAACCCACCATGAACTAATCGCATCAAAATACCGATTACCATGCTCATCAAAAACCCAACCACCTTTTCCACTTTTAATGCCAAGCGGCGGTACAGAAGACAAACGGGCCATTTGGCTACAAGGATGCCAAACGTATTGGAGACTCTTCTCAGATAAATTCACACTTTGTCTTTAATTGAAAACTGAAAACGAAATACATCGGTTCATTCTACTAGTTTACGTCATACGAACAGTGCAACCCTAAATCTTTGATGATCGCACCGTTACATCGCCCCTAGAAAAAAGTGTGGGATGAAGCTCTGTACCCAACCCCGGACCACCAGGCGCACTGATAAACCCGTCCCGCAAGTCTGGGAGCTCGGTTACCAATTCTCCATACCAACCATGATAGAACGCTCTTACCACTTCCTGGACCAAAGTATTTGTGCAATGTTGAGAAAGGTGTACGGCAGCAGTCAACAAAACCGGACCCGTACAGTCGTGCGGGGCAATGGGGATGTGATACGTTTCGGCTAACGATGCGATTTTTTTAGCCTCTGTTATCCCCCCGGTCCATCCAATATCAAACATACAAACAGAGGCAGCCTGACGCTCAAATAATTCCCGAAACGCCCACCGCGTTGCAAGCGTCTCGCTCGCGGTAACCCAGACTGGAGTCGAGTGGGCATATTCGGATAACGCATCCAAGTTATCCATCTTGATCGGATCCTCGTACCAGTACGGATTAAATGGCTCAATAGCCTTCGCAAGCTTTTTCGCCATTGGAAGATTCCATAAAGAATGAAACTCAACATGAATATCAATCTTGTCTCCCACTGCCTTGCGAATTTTTTCAAATGGCTCGAGCGCTTTTTTTAAATCTTGATTCGAAATATGCGTTCCTCCCGAATCTTCTGCATACGCATCGAATGGCCAAATCTTCATTCCCGTATACCCCTCCTCGACTAGCGAAATAGCTAACTCGTCAGCATGATTCATAAAACCACTCAAATCTTCGTAAGGACGATAGCCACCCATGTTGACCTTTACGCCAAAATTACTCGTCCCCTGCTCAGGCTTTTTACGAACGTATTCGGACCCAGCACAGGTGTTGTACACGCGGACGCGGTCGCGACTTGCGCCACCAAGGAGTTGATAGATCGGTTGGCCTGTCACCTTCCCGAAAATATCCCAAAGAGCTATATCGGTCGCTGATGCCGCTCTCATTTCAGCACCAACTGACTTGAAGCCAAGATAGTTATAGAGCATGTGACGGTTGTGTTGATCAATTGCCAAAGGGCTTTGACCAAGCAAATAGGGGGCTATTACTTCATGAACATGTGCCTCGACAGATTCCACTGCATAAAAGGTTTCGCCCAAACCAACCAACCCACTGTCGGTGCCAACTTGCACCCAAATAATGTTGGGAAACTCGGCAACTCGTATGGTCTCGATCCTGCTAACTTTCATAAAGCGACCTCACAAAACATTTCC
>JAURFP010000094.1 GCA_030834275.1 Burkholderiales bacterium
AGAGAACTTAAAGGCCGCAACCAATTGCTTCGCTTGTTCCACCGTATCAACGTGCGGCATAACAATACCGAGTGCTCCCGCGTCTAAGCAACGCGTACCTAAATTTAAGTCGCCTTGTGGAACTCGAACGATCGGTGCGATACCGGTCGCGAGTGCGCTTATACAAATCGAGGCTGCTGTTTCAACTGATGTTGCCCCGTGTTCGAGATCAATAAAGAGCCAATCAAAACCCGCACTTTTCATAATGGGGGCGACTTCGGGTCCTCGAACATGTCGAACACCAATGCCGATCGCGAGTTCATTATTAGCGAGTCGTTCTCTAGCGGGATTAACTAATTTTTCCATAAGGGTTTCCTTTGATTACGCTGGTGGCCTCGGATCAATGACGGTGCATCTTCGAACAACTCTCTTCTCTGTTGCTGCATCATATTCCATCACTTTATGCAGCAAGCAACGGTTGTCCCATACTAGAAAGTCGTGATCGCTCCATTGATGACGGTACACCAATTCGTCTTCTGCTCCAATGGTATTGAGTTCATCAATCCATTGTCTTCCTTCCTCATAAGGTACGTCTTTAACGTATTCCGCGTGATCTCCTAGATACAGCGACTTTTGATTCGTATCCGGATGCGTTCGAACAATCGGGTGTTCAACTGGCGGAACTGCCGCACGTTGATCCTCCGTCATTGGTTGGTGTCCATGTCTTCGGTTACGCGAAAAATCTAAACTGTGCACTGCTTTTTTATCTTGTAGTCGGTCTTTCCAGTCGGGGCTTAAGCGATCATATAGCCCATAGGTATCGCAAAAGTGTGTCTCTCCACCTTGTTTGGGAGCGATCTCGCAATAAATTAAGGTTGCTTGGCCCGTCAATGCTTGCCATGAGGCATCGGTATGCCAAGCTAACGTCCCTTTGTCGGGGTACTGACCGTTTGGCTTTCCATCAGCGCCTATGTTCGATAAACGATAAAGCTCTGGATGTTGATTCGCGTGATACTGGTTCATCACATGGACTTGTAGCGTGCCAAATTGTTGCCCCACCCGAACGTGATCACTATCGCTTAATTGTTGTTGACCAAAATAGAGCAATTGGTATTCGAGAAATAGATTTCGGATGTGCTGGAAGTCTTCGCTACTCATGGGGACGCTGAGATCGAGCCCGATCACTTCGGCGCCAAAGTGTGGGGTGAGTTTTCTGATTTGTAGATGTTCAATCATGACTGTTACTCAAATATGAAAGTTTTATCGAAGTTTACAATTTGGTTGCAATAAAACGAACTCCACCGAGTTCACCAGCTCCAAAGTGACCTACGAAATTTGTGTAGGCGATATCCCATTCTTCCGATCTGGCTTCCCCAAACGATTTTGCTGTGCTGTTTGACAAGCTTCGGTACATCCTCAGTCGTTCTTCGAGAAGCCGTGTCCATTCTTGTGATAAATCATCGTGTCGATTGATCGTGAAGCCATTTTTCTCGAGCAATGTTTTATATTCAGTTGCGGTTGCTAGATTATGGAATGTCATTTCGTTTTTTAGTCGGTCCAGTAAAAATGATGAAATCGTATCCGTTCGAATGATGTCAGTAAAAGCGACTCTGCCACCAGGTTTTAACGTACGCTGACATTCTGCGATGAGTTTTTCTTTTGAGGGGACATGACACCAGGCCTCTTGTCCGACGATGCAATCAAACGTATTTTCTTGAAAAGGTAGTCCTTGCGCATTTCCTTGAATGAATTTCGCTTGCTGGCTCAACCCCACCATATTGCTCAGATTCTTTGCAGCTACACATCGCGAGAAGGTCATATCCACACCCGTGACGCGACAGCCGTACTCAGTGCTCAGGTACCGAGACGGTCCACCCATGCCAGAGCAGATATCCAGTACCAAATCATCTTTCGACAGTTCTGCTGCATCTCCTAAAATCTTCGTCGCTTCGGTTCCCCCATAATGATCTTGGTCGTGTGCATACAAGTCGCGTACATTTAGGGAGTCACGGGTATTTTTTTCTAGCGAGAGTTTGTCAATAATTTGCCGTTCATTGATCGGGTGGGTGTCGTAATAATCGACGACATCTCGCTTGATTGCAGTGGACATAAGAAAAAATTACGTATCGAGGTCTGCGCTGATTTCTACATCAATTAAATTTGGAGCATTGCTTTTAATTCCACGTTCAATCGCGTCTTTGAGGTCTTTGGGATCTTGTACACGAGTGGACGTGAGTCCCATCGATTCTCCCATTCGAACGAAGTCAATCGCAGGGTTATTGATTTCCATTCCCACATAGTTCTCCGCTTTGCGGAACGATCGTAGTCGTTGTTTAAGAATTTTGTATCCACGATTATTCGCGATGATGTAGGTAATCGGTCGTTTGAGATGCGCGGCCGTCCAGAGCGCCTGAATGCTGTACATGGAGCTGCCGTCTCCGATTAACGCAACGATCGGTCGGTTGGGAAGTGCTAAGGAAATACCAATGGCGCCAGCAGTTGCGAAGCCAATCCCACCGGATGCGAGACCATAGTAACTTTGGTGATCACGAAGTGGCACGTAGTCGAGTAATTTAAACGACGAGCTAAGTGCTTCTTCCACGACGACCGCGTCCGTTGGTATTGCTGCAGCGATATCCATCGCGAGCTTTGCGGAGAGGATCGGTGTGACGTTCCCCAATTTTTCTGTTTCTACAATGAGTTTCTCGCGTTTTGTGACCCAATTCGTTTTTTCGACTTCAGCGAGCCTCTCA
>JAURFP010000095.1 GCA_030834275.1 Burkholderiales bacterium
ACTCGTTAACTGCGCGGGGATTGCCATTGGCGAAAAAACTATCGGGAAGCACGGAGCGCATCGACTCGACACATTCGCAAAAGTCATCAACATCAATTTGATTGGGACCTTCAATATGATTCGTGTCGCAGCTGACGCGATGTCCAAGCAGGAACCCAATCCAGAGGGCGAGAGAGGCGTAATCATTAACACCGCTTCTGTTGCTGCCTATGATGGTCAAATTGGACAGGCCGCTTACTCTGCCTCAAAAGGTGGCGTCGTAGGAATGACGCTACCGATAGCCAGAGATCTATCTCGAAGCGGCATTCGGGTGGTAACCATTGCGCCTGGGATTTTTGAGACCGCAATGCTCATGGGGATGCCAAAAGAAGTGCAAGACTCACTTGGGCAACAGGTTCCATTCCCGTCTAGACTTGGTCGACCAGCTGAATATGCTCAACTCGTGCATTCTATTTTCGGCAACACCATGCTTAATGGTGAAACGATAAGACTCGACGGCGCGATTAGGATGGCCCCTAAATAGAGATAACTTAAAGATGCTCGCTCAATCAGACTTCGTCGCATGGTTTCGATCGGCAGCTCCTTATATTAGGGGATTTAGTGGTCAAACGTTCGTAATTGCCGTTGGGGGCGAGGTCGTTGAGGATGGGAACTTTGTTGAGCTCACACACGACCTTAATCTACTTGCGAGTGTAGGAGTCAGAATCGTTTTGGTACACGGCGCTAGACCTCAAATCGAGCAAGCGCTAAAAAGCCAAAAGTTAAGACAAGTCTATTCCGATGGTGTTCGGGTAACTGATGAAGATGCGCTGTCGGCGGTGAAGGCGGCAAACGGACGCCTGCGACTAGAAATAGAGGCTCTTCTCTCGATGGGTCTCCCGAACACGCCATTAGCAGGCAGTCACCTCCGAGTGACCTCGGGAAATTTTGTTATCGCGAAACCAATGGGCGTGGTTGACGGTGTAGATATGCTTTATACCGGGGTAGTGAGGAGAATACGGGTCAACGCAATACAAAAGCACCTCGATGGTGGTGAGCTAGTACTCGTGTCCCCGATTGGGTACTCTCCCACTGGAGAAATCTTTAACCTCACGCACGAAGACGTCGCCTCAAATATCGCGATTTCCCTGCAGGCACAGAAATTAATATTCCTCGCTGACACAACTGGATTAAAGGATGTGAAAGGTCAGCTCGTTCGTGAAATCACGACTGGAAACGCGACTAAACTCTTATCAAAAAATTTAAAAGCGAACTCAAAACTCGAGCGACAAGTCGTTCATCAAAGCATACATGCCTGCGAAAACGGAGTGGAAAGGGCGCACTTAATAGATAGGACGGTCGATGGGGCAGTACTACTCGAACTGTTTACCAGGGAAGGGATAGGGACGATGATCTCTGTCGATTCTCTTGACGAGGTCCGCAAGGCATCCGTAGACGACATTGGTGGGATCCTTCAACTCATCGAACCCCTTGAGAAAAAAGGAATCCTTGTAAGAAGATCTCGCGAGTTACTGGAAATCGAAATTAACCGATTTATCGTGATGGAGCATGACGGATTCTTAGTCGGCTGCGCTGCACTCTATCCTTTTAACGGCGCGAAAGCCGGGGAGTTAGCCTGTCTTGCCGTTCATGCGTCGTTCCAAAATAGCGGTGTGGGGGAAACACTTCTCCGAGAAATTGAAAAAGAAGCCAAGAGGAAAAAACTCTCACAACTATTTGTCCTAACCACTGCGACCTCGCATTGGTTTATCGAGAATGGATTTAGGAAGAGTGCAGTCTCAACACTGCCAAAGAAAAAAGCAGATCTGTATAACTACAATAGGAATTCTCAAGTATTTGTAAAAAAATTGTGAATTCGAGGGTTCTTGCCCAAGGAAATAGCTTATGAAGACCGTAATGTGTGTAAAACTTGGAGGCGAGAGGGAAGCGATGGACTTTCCTCCTTTCCCTGGAGAGCTGGGCCAAAAAATTTTTGAGAATGTTTCTAAGGAGGCCTGGAAAACATGGCTCGAGCAACAGAAGATGCTGGTGAATGAAAATCGTTTAAATCTGGCGGATGCTGATGCTAGAAAATATCTGAAGGCCCAGACGGAGAAATACTTTTTCGGAGAGGGCGCCGATCAGGCACAGGGCTACGTTCCAGAGAACTAACCCCGACAGCAGCGGTAACTATCCGAGTGCTACTTGCTCTTTTTCTTCAGGAGCAAGGTGGCGTACATCTTTCCCGTTTACCATGTACACAACATACTCGGAGATGTTCTTTGCATGGTCGCCGATTCTTTCAATGGCTTTAGCGATAAACAAGGTTTCAATGGCACTCGATATCGTTCTCGGATCTTCCATCATGAAAGTTATAAGTTGGCGGAGCACTCCCCTGAACGAATCGTCCACTTTCTCGTCCTCTCGTAGAACGTCTCCAGTAGCGCCCAAGTCTAATCGAGCAAAAGCATCCAAAGCTGTTCGAAGCATCCCGACAGACATGTTTGACATATGCCGGATTTCCTCGGTCCGCGGTAATTTAATCGAGTAATCCTCTTTCTGGATCAGCTTTGTCATTCGAGCT
>JAURFP010000096.1 GCA_030834275.1 Burkholderiales bacterium
GAGGAAATCGAGTCAGCAATAAAGGAGATCGTTGGAGTGGATATTTTTCCACACGCGGATGTCTCGATCATCGCGCCCGAGATAGCGGAGAATGGCGCTGTGGTGCCCGTAGGCGTCGAGGTTGCCATGCCCAACATTTCCAAGATCGCTATCCTGTGTGAGAAGAACCCGCATCCACTTGCAGCGCTCTATGACCTTTCTGAGGGAACGGTCGCGAATATTCGGACTCGTATTAAGATGGCCGAGACTTCCCGGGTGGTGGTGATAGCGAAGAGCGGTGATAAATTCTATTCAGCGGATAAATTAATTAAAGTTACTGCAGGAGGGTGTGGCGGTTAATTGTCCGTCTCACTTCGGAAAAAATATATGGCAGCGGCAATGAAGGTTAGGGCGAAGATCAGCGATGATGGCATCACGGATGTTCGAATTCTTATTCGTCATGACATGGAAACTGGCCTCAGGAAAGAGAAGGACGGAACGCTAGTTCCTCCCCACTTTATTCAAAATGTAATGGTTAAGCATCAAGGTCGCGTTGTGCTGACTGCGCAATGGGGTGCTGCCGTTTCTAAAAATCCCTATCTCAATTGCCAGTTCCTTAATGGAACGGTGGGCGATGTCGTTGAGGTGTCCTGGATTGATAACAAGGGACAGGCCGAATCTATTAATACAAATATCATCGTCTAATCCTCAGTAGTTGATTATCCAAGGGAAGAGGCGTCTAGCTGCCCTGTTCCGATCAGCGATAGGAAACTATCGTAGGTGTGTTTAATCCCTTTCTCAATCTCTACCGATCCGTAGGAGCCCAGGTAATCTATCAGTGGTGTATCCGATAGCGCCATAGGAAAGGGGAGTGGTGTTCCAGACGGGCTGATTCCCTCGTGTCCTGATATTTTTTTAATGATGGAGATTGAATCCTCAACCGAGAGCGTTGAGCCATTTATATCGAAGACCTTAGCCTCACTCCGTGGCGCTGATACTGAACGAATAAATGCGCTCGCAACCTCTCCCGCGTGTAACCAAGATACATCACCTCTAAATGGAATCGTGTATTTCTCGCGAAGGGCAGCAGCAAGAATTGCGATCGTTGTTTTTGATGTCATCCCCTGATCTCGACCAACTCCGTAAACAACTCCCGGTCGCATACCCGTACTCGCGACTCCCCAGTCACGGGCGTACACCTTTGCTGTTTCTTCATTGCAGAACTTGTAGGCGCCATAGAGTGTCGGTACGGTGTTCTCGTCAAACACCCCGTGCGCCGCGATCGAGCTCGCGTAGCATAATCGTTTGATGCCAAACTTCCGCGCTGCTTCAAACACGTTGACAGTTCCAACAACGTTCACCTGAGCCCCTAGGATTGGATCATTTTTACAAAATGGCACTTGAAGCGCGGCAAGGTGGATGATTGCTGTTGCGCGAGAGGACTCCACAGCGTTGAGGATAGTATCGGGCACCGAGATGTCCCCCTCGATCCAAGGAATACTCTCGACTTGATCCTCACTCATCAATAACTTGGGTCGCCGTACATCTTTCTTTAAGTCGAGCGCGGTGACTGGAATCCTGTGTGCCAGCAGTATTTTGAGTACCCAGCTTCCGATACACCCACCGGCTCCGGTAACGATAACTGGCCCATCGAATCCCGCGGCATTGATATCAAACGTGTCTATCATCATTGATCCATTAAAAAAGTTAAATCAGTATTCCATTGGAAGGCTCTCGTCTGCTGCCCACTCCGTCAATGATGCATCATAAACTCGAACGCTCGTATGCCCCAACATATCCAAAATGAGCGCCACACTAGTCGCGGCGATGCCGCCACCGCAATAGGTGATGACTTGAGGCTGACTCAAGCTATCCGCAAAAATTGTTCTCAGTTCTTTTTCTGACTTGAACGTGTTATCCGCGTTCACATGTTCGAGAGCGGGCAGATTCGTGCTTTTAACGATGTGTCCTTTTCGGCCGTAATGGACGCCTCCAGATCCATCGTGTTGTTCTCTCCTCAGCGCGTTAATGAGGCAGCACTGCGGATCTTTCAAATGTTCGATGATCGAATTTTTATCTGCGATTAGCTCACGGTTTAACCCAGAGGTTTCGTAATGAGAACGCCGAACGGGTAATGCGTCTCCCGAATCAACGGGTCTTTTTTCTTCTACCCATTTTTGGAAACCACCATCCAGCACCGCGACGTGTTGGTGGTTGAACACTCTCATCGTCCACCATAGACGTGTAGCCCACCAATGATTCGTGGTCGCGTAGGTTACGACCATCGTCTCGTTTGAGATCCCATTAGCCTCCATACAGCTCTTGAAGATCTCCTCACTTGGAAGCATAAAGTGGAGTCGTGCGTGAGGGGTTGATAATTCATGCTCGATATCTATGAATCGTGCGCCTGGTATGTGCCCTTTTAAGAAATCATTTTTTGCAGGTACCACGTCGTAGAGAGAAAAATCTGGTTT
>JAURFP010000097.1 GCA_030834275.1 Burkholderiales bacterium
GGAACGGGACTTTGGCTTTCTACAAAATCCTTGCCACGCTCAACAGCGGGGTAGGACAAGCCAATAAGGCCTACCCATAAAAACAAAAGACAGAATAAATATCGGCATCTCGAAATTAACTTACTTGCCACTCATTTCGACTAACATATTTAAGGTTGCGATGAATTTCACTGAATCTATCCCAGATCGGTCTCTGCGTAGCGTCATAGATGGCCCAGTTAAATATTTTCCACCAACTGTAACGTATGGCGTGCCTGGTATTCGATATTTGCGTGTTAACTGCATCGCCATTCGAGCCCTATTTCCGACGCCAAAAGATGAATATGTTTTTTCAAATTTCTTCGCATCGACGCCAGATTTTGCTACCCACGCTAGGATTGACTCGTCAGACGGAAAAGTCACCCCATCCCGATGTATGGCATCGTATACCTTTTGATGAAGACTGCCTAGTAAACCCATTTCCTCTATCGTGAAATAGAGCTTAGCTAGCGGAACCATGCGCTCATTAAAGATAGCAGGCATATAGTTAAATTTCACACCTTTTGGTGGCTTGTCCGCCCATGACTTTATGACTGGCTGGAATTCGTAGCAATGCCCACAGGCATAATTAAAAAATTCATAAACCTGAACTGCGCCATCACTTTTCTCATCTGGAATACCTCGGATCAGTTGATATTCCTGCCCTTCTACAATTTCCGCGCGCGTCGGGCCAGACAAGAAACTCAGCAAAAAACTCATCGATATCAAAAATATTTTCATAGCTCATCCAGTACAAAATAATTAAATCTGTTTATTCCGAAGACTCTATCCTTACGACTGTTACTTCGAAATTAAATTCCTCGAGTTGGACTTTTACTTCCTCGAGAGTACGCAACTCTTCGTAGGGGCCAACTCGAACCCGGTAAAGAGTGCGGCCATCAGAGGTAACTAGCTCTTGAATTTTCGATTCGAAACTAAGCAGAGCCAGTCTGGCCTTTAAGTTATCGGCATCAGCAAGATTCGAAAGTGCGGCAACTTGTAAAAAAAATATCTCTTTATTTTTTACGCTGTGGTTTTGCTCTATTTGCGGCTCAACGACCTTCCCTTGTTCAGGTAGGCCCTCATAGAACTCGAATCTATCTTCCGCTTCATCCTCAACCACTGGATCAACAGTAGAACTAGGAGCGACCGCAGGCTCACGCTCGACTGCCGGCAAATCAGACGACTTGATGGTAACGTCATTTACATAAAAAACGACCCCAGCAGCAATCCCCAGCCCGAGTATCAAACCAAGGATCAGGCCAAGACCCAATCGCTTCACACTTTTACCGCTAGAGTTCTTGTTCGGCTTTTTGCTCATCTAGAACTATTCTACATCCGTTCAGGTGCAGACACCCCCAGGAGATCAAGCCCATTTCGAATTACTTGCTTGATTGCCAGAACAAGCGATAACCTAGCTGAGGCAAGATCAGCGTCATCACCCAATATAGGCACTGCGTTGTAGTAGCTATGAAACATACTCGCTAAGTCTTTTAGATAAAAAGCAATGAGATGAGGTGATAAATCTTTGGCTGCCGATTGAATTGTTACCGGAAAGTCGATTAATTTATTCAGTAAGTACTCCTCGTGGTCGAGATTGAGGAGATGCAATTTTGCGTTAATTAGCGTCGGCCGCGGTCCATCCCATTTCTGGAGAACACTATTACATCGAGCATGGGCGTACTGAATATAGTAGACAGGGTTTTCATTATTTTTCGATTTCGCCAGATCCAGATCAAAATCGAGATGCTGGTCATTTTTTCTAAATACGTAGAAAAATCTGGCCGCATCGCGCCCAACGTCTTCTCGTAGTTGGCTTAACGTCACAAACTCTCCAGATCTCGTCGACATCGCAAGCTTTTCTCCGCCCCTGTAAAGAACTGCAAACTGAACAAGAGGTATAACAAGTCGATCGGCTTTTCTCTCGCACACTCCAAGCGCATCCAGAGCGGCACGAACGCGCGGAATATATCCATGGTGATCTGCCCCCCAGATATCAATCACCTTAGTAAAACCACGACCAAATTTCTCAGCGTGATAAGCAATATCAGAAGCAAAATAGGTGAAAATCCCGTTTTCGCGCTGAACTACCCTATCTTTTTCATCGCCAAAGTCAGTGGACTTGAACCATATAGCTCCATCTTTTTCATAAAGAAACCCAGATGCGTCTAGCTTTTCAACTACTTGCGCGACAAGTCCATTATCGAACAAGGATCTCTCTGAAAACCAAGTATCAAACTCAACTCCAAAATCACTGAGCTCTGTGCGGCACCCCTCGAGTTGAGTCTCTAAAGAATATCTATGGATGAGAGCGAATGAATCCCCCAGCGAGGATTTCATCCAATCAATTATCTGATCGAGAAATTCTTCTACGTCATCTCCAAGGGTTGGAAAACTTGATTGAACTTTGTCTACTCCGATATCAAATTT
>JAURFP010000098.1 GCA_030834275.1 Burkholderiales bacterium
GGCCTCAGCCTGTCCAACTGCGACATGCTCTTGAAATCCAGCCATCTGCGACTGAAAACATCGATTAACAACGGTTAAAATTTCCGGCGCACAACGATAACTCTCATTTTGAGTAATAACTGATGCATTTAGGCGACTAACCAAATAATCGGTAGCATCCGAAAAAATCCTCGCATCCGCTCGTCTAAAGCGATATATCGACTGTTTTGCGTCACCAACTAGAAAAACTTTGATTTCCGAATCAGTACCGGTACTCGCCTCGATCCATTCCCTCAGAATTTTCCATTGGGTTGGGTTCGTATCCTGAAATTCATCGACCAACACGTTCGAATACTTAGAATCTAGTCGATACACCATAGACTCGGCGAACGCGCTATCGCACAATAACTGAGAAGCATTTATCTCTAGATCATCGAAGTCGCAAACCTGCCGACGTCGTTTAACTCTCTGGTAACAGTCGATGAGCAAATCCCCACAAATACCGATGACTTGATCAAGTTTCCAAGATCGCCAGTTAGTTAGCTCCGAGTGAGCGGTTATCGCGATCACGTTCATTTTTTGATCCAACGATATGAGCCTCTTCATGTCATCAGCACCAAGGCGCGATTCCATCGCCCGCGACTCCGTTCTTGCTGATTTAAACAAACTATAGAAAATGGAAAACCAGATTCGCGGGTTCTCGAGTCGATCAATCAATTCCAATTGATCTAATTTTTTAAGATCGCGCTTTAATCCGTTGCGTCTCAGGAGTGAGACAATGTCATTAAAACTTAATAAATCAAAATTCTGAAGACCTCGATTCGCGATGACCTCATCTTCACTAGTAAATCCAGACCAAATCTCATCGATAAGAGAAACTTTTTTCCTTTTATAGCTAAATCTCTCAGCGCGAAAACCTAACATTTGCTCAACGGTTTGCTTAAATGAGAAGATGGAGTACTCCTCAAAAATCCAAGCAATCGACTCCCATCGGCTTGAGTTCTCGTTCATCTCATCCCAGAATAAACTCCAAGACTCTTCGAGGATTGGTTCTGGATTTTTTAACAAATCCTCCGATCCATATGGCTCCGTCAATGGGGCCCTTTTGAGAAGCTTTGCAAACCAGCTGTGAAACGTCAGTATGCTAGCAGCTGGAAAACCCCTAAAGTAGCTCTCATACATCCCCCTAGAGGCGTCTATCAAATCGTGTTTGTCGCGATTTACAACGCCCCGCTCTGCCCAAAATTTTAAAATCTCCTCATCGCTAGCTTTCAGGAGAAAACCTAGCCAATTAGCGATTCGATGGCGCATTTCATTTGCAGCTTTATTGGTAAACGTAATTGCCAATATCTCGGAGGGTTGAATACCATCGAGTAACAAGACAAGAATCCTAGAGGCGAGTAACCACGTTTTTCCAGATCCCGCGCATGCATTCACGACGACACTTTTTTTGGTATCCAATGCGATCCGAGTGTTTTCGCTAATCCGAGATACGGCTAGATCCACGAGCCTCCTTTTCGACAAATACCTCGGTAATCACACCGCTGGCATTCCGACCTGATTCCATTAGCGGGCAACTCTTTCCCTTCCACGACCAAAGCAAAGACATTGCGCAATCTTTGAATCAATATCGAAGAGTCCTGTAAATCAGCGTCAACGAGAGATATCTCCTGTACTCCATCAGAGTCAAGAACAACATAGCTCGCACTGCTTTTTTCTTTTCCAAGTAACCCTGAGTAAGCGAGTAGTTGAATATCCTCGTCCACATTCACCGCGGCCTTTCGTAGAACTTCCGCTCTCGTCGTTTTATAGTCGAGAATGCTAAATATCGTTTCATCGCCAATTGATTTGGCATCTACTCGATCAAGCCTTCCCTCAAATACAATATTCCGATCTTGTGAAATGCCAACTAAGCGCTCATAGTTCGACTCTCCAAACGCGTAAAGCCACCCCTCTTCCTCACGCGATTTTTGCCATCGAATGTATTCGGTTGCGATAATTTTAAATTTTGCTTTCCACCCCAGAGTCCACTTATCCTCTCCGAATTTAGCTTTCAAAGTATCATCAAACAAGATCTCAAATCTTTTTTGCAGAGTCGAATTATCAACATCTTTGAAGACCTTTAAGTCGCGATGCATATGATCAAGTACTACATGAACGACAGAGCCAAAATCCCGCTTCTCAATTTCATCAAAGGCGAATTCGTCCAGCTTTAGCTTTAAAATATTTTGGGCAAAATACTTATATGGACAATCGATTAAGGCTTGATAACCACTGACACTGATTCGCGTTGGAAGCAGTTTGGCATTCAACGTAACCTCGGCATCAGATAAGTTCTTCATAATTAGGTCCGGGAAGGTCGAAGGTTGCATGCTC
>JAURFP010000099.1 GCA_030834275.1 Burkholderiales bacterium
ACCGGGAGGCGTCAAATTCCAAAGTGATAATTTCTGGCAGATGGGTGATACCGGCCCGTGTGGCCCGTGTTCCGAGATCTTCTGGGATCATGGAGACGATATTGAAGGGGGGCCTCCGGGGTCCCCAAATGAGGATGGTGATCGCTTTATCGAAATTTGGAATCTCGTTTTTATGCAGTTCAATCGCGATCAATCTGGTGAGCTGCATCCGTTACCGAAACCCTCAGTTGATACAGGCATGGGACTGGAGCGGATGGCTGCAGTTTTACAGGGAGTCCACTCGAACTACGAAATTGATATGTTTGAAACCCTGATAAAGGATGCCGCTTCGGCGACGGGATATAAGGATCTCACGAATAATTCCTTAAAAGTGATTGCTGATCACATACGATCGTGTGGTTTTTTAGTTTTAGACGGGGTAATTCCTAGTAATGAAGGGCGGGGTTATGTACTCAGAAGAATTATTCGTCGCGCGATCCGACATGGCTATAAGCTAGATTGCAAACAACCTTTCTTCCATTCGCTCATTGATTCGTTAGTAAAAGTTATGGGAGATGCATATCCTGAATTAGGATCCTCATCTGAACGTGTCAAAGAGGTACTTTTACAAGAAGAATTAAGATTTGCCGAGACACTCGAGAATGGAATGACGGTCCTCGAGGCTGCGTTGCTGCGAGAAGACAAGATGTTAGATGGGGAAACAATATTCCGGTTGTACGACACATTCGGTTTTCCTGTTGATTTGACCGCTGATATTGCGCGTGAACGGGAGGTCCAGATTGACTTGGCTGGGTTTGAGGCGGCGATGGACGCTCAGCGAAGTAAGGCCAGGGCGGCCTCTAGATTTCAGAGTGCTAAAAGTGTTGAATATTCAGGCCAACCCACAGAGTTCCACGGATATAAAGAGTCTACCCTTCAGGCGAACGTTGTTGCGTTGTATGTTGACGGAACACCGGTAGATAGATTGGGTAAGGGTGAAAAAGGCATTGTGGTGCTAGATAGAACTCCGTTTTATGCTGAGTCTGGGGGGCAAATCGGGGACCGTGGCAGCCTTGTGACTACGGCTACTCCATACGCTACATTCCGTGTTTTAGATACTCAAAAAATACAGGCGGAAGTATTCGGTCACCATGGAGAAATGGTGAAAGGAGAGTTGCACGTCGGCGACGTGTTGAATGCGGAAATCGATCAATCATTAAGGGCATCCGTAAAGCTTAATCACTCTGCCACCCATATCTTGCATGCAGCACTCCGCAGCGTTTTGGGTGAGCATGTCCAGCAAAAAGGCTCCTTAGTTGATGATATGAAAACTAGATTTGACTTTTCTCATCCGAAGCCGGTAACTCGCGAGGAGCTTGGGAAGATTGAACTACTGGTCAATGAGGTCATTCGGAGAAATATAGCTGTATCAGCACGGGTAATGTCGTATGACAAGGCTTTAGAGAATGGAGCAGTCGCGCTTTTTGGGGAAAAGTATGGCGACCAGGTCCGTGTCATTGGTATGGACGATTTTTCTACCGAGTTGTGTGGTGGTACGCACGTGGATCGCAGTGGTGACATTGGTTTGTTTAAAATTTATTCTGAGACAGGTGTGGCGTCTGGGGTGCGTAGGATTGAGGCGGCCACTGGAGCAGCGGCGCTCAACTACACTCAGGATCGAGAAGGTAAATTATTGGAAATTGCCAGTGTTATGCGCGCTGCTCCGGATGAGGCTGAGGGACGGCTGGCCCAAATAATGGAGAATGTTAGGAAGCTAGAAAAAGAGGTTGAGCGACTTAAATCGAAAATTGCCGCAAACCAAGGCGATGAATTCGCGCAAAATGTACACGTAGTTGATGGTGTCAACGTACTGTCAACCATCATTGAGGGTGTGGATGTTAAGGCACTACGTGACACAATGGATCAACTTAAATCAAAGTTAGGAACGGCGGTAATAGCGTTAAGTACTGTCAACGATGGAAAAGTATCCATCATTACAGGAGTTACAAGCGACACTACGGGTCGTATAAAAGCGGGAGACCTCGTTAACTTTATAGCTGGGCAAGTTGGTGGAAAAGGCGGGGGACGTCCAGATTTAGCGCAAGCTGGTGGATCGGATGCTGCGGCCCTGCCGAAAGCAATGTCTTCGGTAACTGATTGGGTGGCATCCCAGCTGACTTAATTACGCTGGGATTATTTCGGGAAACCCCAAGTTCTCATTT
>JAURFP010000009.1 GCA_030834275.1 Burkholderiales bacterium
TCCCATCTCTTGCTCCTTTAAGTCCACCACTCACAGGGCAATCGATATAGTCTTTTCCGAAACTTTTTGCCACCTTACTGACTCGATGGGCCGCTCTCGCGCCAATAGTTGAGAAATCTATAATTGTTTTTGTTTTGCTCTCTTTGGTAAGGCAGCCCTCTGAGCTAACAACTCGCTCCACAATCTCTGGTGAGGGCAGACTCAGCATTACGGTTTGTGCGCGTGATACTAGTTCTTCTAGCGATACTACCGTCTCTAGACCAATTTTGCGGCAATGTCGAATGGCATTTTCGTCAGTATCGAATGCAATGACGTTGACGCCCGCGTTCTTTAGTCTCTCAGCCATAAGTGATCCCATCTTACCTACCCCAATAAAGCCGACTGTTTCTGCATTCATATTCCATGCTCTCCAAGTTCGTTTGTAGCGCTCGCGTACATGTTTCTGAAACTGCTAAGTTACATTTGTTTTCCTAAATGTAACCCTCCATCGATTAATATCGATTCTCCCGTAATGAGTTTGTTTTCGGTTAATAGCCAACGCGTCAGTTCCGCAATATCCCGGGGACTAGCGGAGGCTTTTAGTGGAACAGTTGATCGATATTTTTCTAAAAACTGCTCATATTTTTCTGGGTCGAATCGTTTCGAGTGCCACTCGGTGTCAATCAATGCGGGACAAATGGCATTGATCTTTATTTCGGGGGCGAGTGCTCTCGCGAGTGCCACCGTCATTGCATTCAAAGCGGCTTTAGATGCGATATATGCTGTTGATGAGCCGATGCTTTTCACGGCGGCAATCGAAGACATATTCACTATCGATCCACTAGTTTCTTTTAGGTGGGGAGCGCATGCTCTGATCATTTGATAGGCGCCGATTACATTTACCGAATACATACTAATGAAATCCTCTGCAGTTAAGCCATCGAGGTCATGCGCGGGGACAAATTTGGTAATACCTGCGTTATTCACTAACCCATCTACTCTTCCCCAACGATCAATCGCCGTTCGAACAATGTTCTTACAAGCCTGATCTTCTTCGATATTTCCAGGCACACAAACCGTATCTACCCCTTCTTTTCTGCAGTGCTTCTCAGTTTCGTATGCTCCATCTTCGCTCTTACTGTAGTTGATCAAAATATTTGCGCCACTTCTGGCGAGTTCAATAGCACATGCAGACCCGACGCCCGTGCCTGCTCCCGTTATGATCATCACCTTGCTATCGTTTTTCATATGCAGATTGTGGTCTTACCATATGAGCTATGAGAATAATTTCAAGACCTCAGTAGGTTTCCCGGTAAAGCCCCTGTTTGTTCATCATTACTAATAATCTCGCAGCCAGATACGAACGTATGCTTATATCCCGTTGCGCGTTGTACCAGTCGCTTACCTCCGGCTGGAAGGTCGTAATGTACTTCAGCGTCTGTGAGTTTAAGGTTTTCGAAATCGATGACGTTGAGGTCCGCCTTGTATCCGGGTTTAATGAGTCCGCGATCGGTGAGCCCATATCCAAGTGCACTAACTCGAGTGTGTTTACGAACCAGGAATTCAATGGGTAATTTTTCCCCACGTTGCCTGTCTCTTGCCCAGTGGGATAGGAGATAAGTTGGGGCACCCTCATCACACACAGTGCAAACGTGAGCGCCACCATCTCCCAAGCCCATGATGGTCGCATCATCTAGCAGCATCTCACGAATGATCTCTAGATTTCCGTCAAAGTAATTTTCAAACGTATGAGCAAGCAGCCCTTTCCCTTGATATTTCATCATGCCATCAAGAGCAACTTCCCAAATCGTTTTATTTTTTTGCTTAGCAATTTCGCTAATGCTATCGCTGGGAGGCGGCTCATAGTCGAAACCTTTTTGCATCAGAAAAGTGCGAGACATCCAAGTGGCGACTTTCCTTGTGTGCTCGTCATCTGGAATATTTTTTATCAGGTCTCGGCGCAGGTCCTCTTGATTGAGCAGTGCCGCATATCTTTCCTCTGGATTGAGTTTTTCGAGTAATTTCCATTTCGGATGTGTGCAAAATGGGTTAATCGTAGTCTCCAGTCCCATGATGATCACAATTGGACGGCAACCCACTTGACCGTTGACTGAGAGCCCAGCATTTCTAGCTTCATGAATTTGGTTGCGGGTTTGTCGCCAAAGCTCAGGAGAGTTATTAACTTGTAAAAGTAATATCGACAATGGACGCCCAGAAATCTCACTTGCCATTCGCATGATTTCGAATTCTCCTGGGCCAAAGTCTGAGTTGACCTCAATAACGCCTTTGCCTGAACGTTTCATTGCTAATGCTAGCCCCTGTAGCTCGGCTTCCTTAGCGCTCAAGCTGGGGGTATTCCTCCCATCCCGAGTGAGGTGTTTGGTAGTTCTAGAAGTGGTAAATCCCATCGCCCCCCGTTGCAGTGCTTCCTCGAGTAACCTTCCCATTTTGTCGATCTCGATCTCGGTTGGTATCACCGAGTGGTCTGCACCTTTCTCACCCATTACATAAAATCGCAGTGGGGCATGGGGAACTTGCGCTCCTATATCAATTGCTTTTTTAGCGTGATCCAATGTATCTAAGTACTCAGGAAAAGACTCCCAATTAAATGACACTCCCTCAGAAAGAACTGATCCGGGGATATCCTCAACACCCTCCATTAAATTAATGAGGTAAGGAACATCTTTCTTCCGGACTGGAGCGAAACCCACTCCGCAATTTCCAAAGATCGCAGTGGTCACTCCATGGTAGGTTGATGGGGTGAGATAGGGGTCCCACGTTGCCTGGCCGTCGTAGTGTGTATGGACATCTACAAAACCCGGTGTAACTAATAATCCTGCGGCATCAATTTCTCTTTTCGCGGGACCTAAGTCTTTGCCTACGTCGAGAATCTTTCCTGAACCAACAGCGACGTCTGCGGTGAATGCAGCTTCACCAGTGCCATCGACGACAGTGCCGCCTTTTATAAGAAGGTCGTACATATTCTTTGTTATTTTCTGTTAATGAAGTCTCGGTTTCTTAAGGAAGTCGTTTCTATCCGCTGAGATGACTTCCATTCGAAGCACATCGCCACTACGAGACACCGTGATCGATATTTTTACTCCAGCTTCCCCTTGCTTCCAGATAGACCGAAACAAATTTGCAAGAGAATTAACCTTTTGTCCTTGGACCTCGAGAATTTGATCTCCCTCTTTAATACCTGCTAGCGCAGCCGGGCCAGATGGAGCAAGGCTACTTACGAAAAATTTCTGCTCACTGTCGACCGTGTACATTCCGAGCCAAGGTCTTGGTTTGTCTGGCGATTTCCCATATTTAACCATCTCGTCGAGTATAGGTAAGAGTATGCTGGTGGGGACAACTAGGTTTCCTTGTTGTTGCCTCTCGAACCCTTCTTGCAGTAGCAATGAACCGATCCCAACAAGATTTCCCATGTTGTTAAATAGTCCAGCACCTCCCCACTGCGGATGGGGCGGCGAAGTATAAATTCCCTCATCAAGCACATATTCCCAGTAACCAGTGAACTCTCGGATATCACTTATTTTTGTAGTGAGAGAGTGCTTTTTTCCACCAAAACTGACGATGTATGCTTCTTCGTTTTTTTGAGGCGAGCAGTGTTGCTCGATTGGCACTGGCAGGATGTTAAGCGGTTGTGATACTTGGATTAGGCCGAATCCAGAAGCTTGATCATATCCTACGATGTGAGCAGGATAAGTGGCCCCATCATTAGCCGTTACCCAGATTGTCTCTGCTTCTGTGATTATGTATCCAATAGTGACAATGAGTCCCTCTCCATTAATAAGAACCCCACTTCCCAAACGCTCGGTCCCGAGAATGTTAGCCGTGAATGCGTCGTCCGGAACAAAGGTCTTTACCTTAACGACTGCATCAATCACTCGCTCAAGGTCGAATGCAACACGATTCTTGCTCGGCTGAAGGTTTTCTGGAAAAATCCATTCCTCTGAATTTTGCATATAGAAGAAAAATTAAGTAACACCGCTAATTTTATTCGAGTAGCACGATGTTCGCCAGGCGTCACTACTTACCGGTCCTGTTTTAGGGCGATGTTAACAATCACTTCTTGTAATCAGAGTTTTGTAGAGATTCTTAAAATGAAGCGAATGTGGCTAATTTCTAGCTCGCGTAGATCGTCCTCCAACCTTCGGCTGCGTATTTCTCCTGTGTTCTTCCGTGATGACATCCGCTAGCAATTCAAAGTCCTTACTTCGCGTCCCGCTCTGCCGCATCACCAGAGCAATTTTTCTAGAAACATTTCGTTTTTCTATCGGCCTTGCTACGAGATTTGTTCCTACCAAAGCGCCTGCTCGGATAACGATTTCGGGAAGCAGGGTGAAACCTAAGTTTCCATCAACCATCTGCAGCAGTGTGAATAGGCTTGTTGCTGACATTTTGGAGTTATCTAAGTTGAAGGTGTTTGTTTGACAAGCTTGAATAGTATGATCTCGTAAGCAGTGCCCCTCCTCTAGAAGCAATAACTCTGAGGGGTTTATATTTTTGATAACAATTTCTCGCTGCTTGGCTTTTGGATTGTCTTGTCTTGCGACAAACCAAAATTCATCGGTTATTAGCTCGCTAACAGTTAGCCCACTGGTATCGTACGGAAGTGCGATTAGCGCAAAATCCAGCTCGCCCGAGTTGAGTTGATCAAGAATTCGTTCGGAAAAATCCTCCTTTAGGTACAGCTTTAGATCAGGGTAATCAAGCTTCAGTCTCGGTAGTACGATAGGAAGAAGAAATGGCGCAATTGTAGGAATGACACCGAGCCGAATGTCACCGGTTAACGGTTTTTGAGATTCCCTCGAGATGGCGACTAAATCCTCGACACTAGATAAGATAACTTTCGCTCGAAGAACAATTTTTTCACCGATGGTGGTGAGTCGAACGCTTTTCTTGTTCCTCTCGATTAATACGGCTCCAAGTATGCTCTCCAGTTCTTTAATTCCCGCCGACAGTGTTGATTGCGTTATAAAAAGTGTACCTGCTGCCTTGTGAAAATTTAATGTTTCAGATACAGCGATCAGATATTTCAGCTGGCGAATCGTGGGTGAAGCCGAGGTCACAGTGGGTAACTAAATTTAATTCTGAGTCGAGTGCTGCAATTCGGTGCCCTGGTCATTTTGATACTCGGATTTCACGTATCGAGTGTTATATCCGTTGAAGAGGTGGCCCAAAAGTCCTCTGTCTAAATCGCTCGTGTTCATGTACCAATCGGTAATTGGATAGGTTAAATTCATATTCCTCTCCATCATAATTGGTTGGCTATGATGCGCAGCGTGGTGTCTTCGAATGGTGTTGATAAGAGGGCAATATCGAACGAACCAGCTCTCCTTCACATGGCAACACAGATGAAATGTCTCGTAGTTTAAGTAGTAGAGAGGCGTGGATAACATCACGATATAGCCTGCATTCGAAGACCACACGTAACCGATAATTGCTGCTATCGGTAAAGTCACCAACACAAATAATAGGAGCGCGTAGGGAGGGAAGAGGACGATTCTCCACTCACGGTTGGTGTCATATGTCATTCTTCTTGATGTGAAATATTGGTGATGTTGATGAACATGTCTATGAAATACGGGCATCAGTGCCCCACCCATTCCTTTAACGGGCCTATGCATCGCGTTTTTATGGATCCACCATTCATTGAAATTAAAAATTACGAGTATCGGCAGAACGATGCCAATTTCAAACCAAGTAGGGGCATTAATTTGTCTCAGGCAGAGGTAAATGATCGCAACGCCAGGAACGTAAATCGATAGTAGGTGTCCCCATCCGGAGTACCACGAGGCAATATTACTTTTGTACTCTTCTCTAAACGCTTTTTGCTTCTCCGTCATTTCTCCGGAGAAAATGTTTTCAGTGCCCATCGCTCCCCCCTCGATTGGATGTTTAATAGATTCCCGATGATTTCCTAAAGCATACCTTTTTTTACTTAGCTCTTGCAGTTAATGCGCTTCATCGCCGGTTTGGGCGGCGTTACGCTTATGTTTACCAGCTTATCTGCGCCCTTTCTCCGCGGTAGGTCAGCTGTTTTGGGCCTTAAATTAATGATTAGTCTCATATTTCAATCTGGGGTAATCATGTCTCTATTTTGAGACGAGTGTTATAGAAATCTTTGACTATGTGGCTTGAAAAGGGTATAAACGCGCCCTGCGGGATAGTCAAGATGAGTGTCGATGGTAAATGAGGGCTTTGCCCTCCAGAGTTAGTCCAGAGTAGTTGTGGTTATTCGTTACTGTGTGAGTCTCTCCTTGGAGTTCTAGCATTTTTTAATCAAAATAAGGATAAGGTTTACATGGCAACAGGAACAGTAAAGTGGTTTAACGATTCCAAAGGATTCGGATTTATTACTCCAGACAATGGTGGCAAAGATTTATTTGCACACTTTTCAGCAATTAGCGGTGGTGGTTTCAAGACTTTGAAGGAAAACCAGAAGGTATCTTTCGAAGTAACCACTGGTCCAAAAGGGGAGCAGGCAACGAATATCGTTCCGATGGACTAAGTTAGTTGGTCTGATTTCTTTTTGTTGAAAAGGCGAGACATGGTCTCGCCTTTTTTGTTTTTGAAACCCGTATTTTGCTTCTGTTACAGACAGTCGATAAAATTTCCCCTAAATCTTTTAAGTTATTTCGGGCTATCTCGATGCTAACCAAAACGAATTCCTATGAAGACTTAATAACGGGGTTTTCTTGGAAAATCCCGCCGCAATACAACATTGCCCAAGATATTTGCGACAAGTGGGCTGACGGCAACGGTAAAACCGCATTAATTTACGAACGCGAAGATCTAAGCGCTAGAGCCTTTAGTTTCGATGAAATTAAGTCGTTATCGAATAAGCTTGCCAATGCGATGGCAGCTGCTGGTGTTCAGCGAGGCGATCGGATAGGAGTGTTGCTACCTCAAAAGCCTGAAGCAGCAATCGGCCATCTTGCTGCCTTTAAGCTAGGGGCGATTTCTGTACCTCTCTTCACATTATTTGGACGGGATGCCTTGCGATTCCGGCTAAAAGATTCGGGTATCAAGTTATTGATAACGGATCTAGAGGGCTGTGAGGTCGTAGAACTGATTCGGGGTGAATTACCCGAGTTGAAGCATATCGTCTGTATTGACGGAGCAGTCGGAGCGGCGATCGATTTTCAATCGATGTTAGAGGATGCATCGGATGAACTTACCGTTGCGCCAACATCTTGTGATGATCCAGCGATGATTATCTATACCTCTGGAACAACGGGGGATCCCAAGGGGGCTTTGCTGCCTCACAGATCGATGCTTGGACATATGCCTGGCGTTGAATTGTCCCATGACTTTTTAGGTCAAGATGGAGATTTTATTTGGTCTCCCGCGGATTGGGCATGGATTGGTGGGTTAGTCGACGTATTGTTTGCTGCCTGGCAACTTGGCGTACCGGTGTTAGCGAGGAGATTTCAAAAATTTGATCCAGTTGAAGCCGCGCATTTAATCGCTCGACATGATGTTAAGAACGTATTCATGCCACCAACCGCTATCAAATTACTGAGGACCCTACCAGCAAAAGACTTTAAGGGGGTGCGATTGCGTTCGATGGCGAGTGGGGGGGAGTCTCTGGGAGCCGAACTGCTGAACTGGTCAACAGAAACGCTCGGTATCGAAATTAACGAGTTTTACGGGCAAACGGAATGTAACATGACCGTGAGTGGATGCGCGGGGCTGTACAAAATAAAGCCGGGATCAATCGGGCGCGTTGCGCCCGGCCACCGTATTGGGATAATTGACGACATTGGAAATAGGTTGCCCACAGGAGAAGATGGCCTGATTGCTTTTGAGTCTCCTAATCCAGTGATGTTCACGAAATATTGGAACAACGAGCAAGGAACAACAGAAAAATTTATAGGTAAATTTTTAGTTACAGGAGATCTCGGGCGCATTGATGATGAAGGATACGTTACGTTCCTGGGCCGCCAAGACGACGTTATAACCAGTGCTGGATATCGGATTGGTCCCGGCCCAATCGAGGATTGTTTGTTGTCTCACCCCTCAGTTGCCCTGTCGGCCGTTGTTGGCAAATCGGATCCAATGCGTACGCAAATTGTAAAAGCATTCGTTGTCTTGAAAGAGGGAGCTAAAGCATCAGACGAGCTAGTCCAAGAGCTACAAGAGTGGGTTAGATCGCGTCTCGCGAAGCACGAATATCCCAGAGAAATTGAATTCATTAGCGACTTACCGAGAACGAATACCGGGAAGGTAATTCGTCGCTTGCTAAGATAAAAATTCAACTCAAAGGGTTATGACGATTTTTCCGAAATGCGAAGCGCCTCTCAAGTGCTTGTAGGCTGCTGCGGCCTCTTCGATTGGGAAGACTTTATCAATGATCGGCTCAATAGAATTTTGTTCGATTGCACTAGACATCCGCTCTAACATTGCAACACTACCAACATAGATTCCTTGTACAGATAGGCCTTTGCCCATGATCGGTCTTGGGTCGATTCGATCTTCAATTCCAGTAAGTCTACCGATAAGACTTAAACGACCTCCATTTTTGAGGGCAGCCATGGATCTCGGCATGGTTCCCGCCCCGCCGACCTCAATCACATGGTCTACACCTTTTCCTTGGGTTTTTTTGAGGACAATCTGATCCCAGTCGGGATTTTCTTGGTAGTTAATTATTTCATCCGCCCCCATGTGTTCGAGGCGTTTCAATTTGTGGATACTCGAGGAAGTGGCGATGACTTTTGCTCCTGATTTTTTCGCAAACTGAAGTGCAAATGTGGATACTCCGCCAGTGCCTAAAGTGAGCACTGTTTGCGAGGGGTCTAAACTTGATTTTTCGAAAAGTGCGTGCCACGCCGTTAGGGCTGCGCAGGGCAGAGTCGACCCTTCCTCCCAAGTGAGTTTGTCCGATAATCGTGCAAGTCCGTGCTCTGGAAAAGCTCTAAGAGTGCAAAGTACCCCATCGATGCCTCCACCGAGCGCAGTTTTCATATGCCCTGCGACAAACGGTCCATCAATCCAATCCTGAAAAAAACTTGATATGACCCGATCCCCAACTTTCCATTTTGTTACATTCGAGCCTATTTGTATGACCTCACCCGAGCCATCGGATAGCGGAACAATCGATTCTCCGGCATTGATGCCTGGGTATCCGCCCTCCGAGATAATTAGATCTCTGTAATTTAGCGAACACGCCCTCATGCGAACGATCACTTCATCGGCTTTGGGTTGTGGCGCTTCGAATTCGGAGATAGCGATTGCTTTTTCTAAATCAAGACCCGGCGTGATAACTGCGCGTAAATTTTTCATCATTTTTTGTTTTATTGGTAATTGTTTTTAAGTTTTTTCTTATCGAGCTGGTTCACCAGCGATGGTGGTTCTGCGCAAATCTCTTTTTTCTACCGTGTCCTCATACTTGCGTGCCCGGTGCATCGTTCTTCTGTTATCCCACATCACTAAGTCATCTTTCTGCCATCGATGGGTATAAACAAATTTTTCTTGAGTCGCAAATTCTGTGAGCTCCTCGATAAGTAGTCTGCCGTCGGGTTTGGTTAGCCCGATTACGGATCCAATGTGCGAGGAGAGGAACAGTGATTTTCTCTTTGTGCTCGGGTGGGTTCTAACGAGTGGTTGAGTAACTGGAGTGAAGTCTGCTTTCTCCTGTTCGGTAAATTCAGCCATACCTAAGCGCGCTCTTGAGTAAAGCAAAGAATGTTCGCATTGTAAGTCTGAAATCTCGGTTAGAGTTTTGGCGTCAAGGCTGTCGTAAGCCGCGTGCATGTCTGCATACTGAGTATCTCCGCCGGCCACGGGTACAGCGCGAGCAGACAGCAGTGAGTATCTGGCAGGCACTGGTCTGAAGGAGCTATCTGAGTGCCAAATTCGATTTCCGAGATTGAATAAACGTTGTCGACCATCTTTTTCTAGGATGTTCTGATCTTTATCTAAATTTGAGATATCAGAGAACATTTGAGAGAGTCGCCGTTCGCTAGTTTTAGTGATGTTGTTTTTGAGGTCTGCAATTTCGATGTCACCAAAATATTCGCTAAACCGAACCTGTTGTTCATCGGATAGCGGTTGATCGCGAAAAACTAAAACACCGTATTTATCAATCGCCGTTCTCAGCTCATCGACCGCGTCATCGGAGAGTTCTTTGGAGATATTTATTTTTGAGACCTCAGCAGCAAAAGTAGCACAAAGCTCAGTGATTGTAATGGCCATCAGTTTCTCCGGTATTGGTGTCTAGGAAGTCTATCGCCCATCAATTATGCCATCAGATACATAAGGATTGCTGCGCCGCTCTTCACCGAAAGTGGAGGTCGGTCCGTGTCCTGGAATGAACGTTACATCATTCCCTAGTGGCCATAATTTTGTCGTTATCGAGTTGATCAAAGCAGAGAAGTCTCCTCTCGGAAAGTCTGTTCTGCCGATGGACCCTCTGAAGAGTACATCGCCGACAAAGGCGAGGCGTTCGTTTTCCTCATGGAAGATAACGTGTCCCGGAGTGTGTCCTGGGCAGTGTTTTACTTTCATACGGACATCGCCGAAAGAAACCTCATCATCCTCGTCGAGGTAACGGTCCGGAACGAATCTTTTCAAAATCGGAAATCCAAATTGGCGTCCTTGCTCAGGTAGTTGATCGATCCAAAATTGATCGTCGACGTGTGGTCCCTCGATTGGAATGTCGAGAATTTCTTTTAGCTCGGCCGACGCCCCACAGTGATCAATATGTCCATGGGTTAGTAATATTTTTTCTATCGTGATTTCCATCGAGTCAATCGTATTTCGGAGAACTTCAATATCTCCGCCTGGATCAATCAAAGCCCCACGCATTGTTGATTCGCAAAATACCACGGAGCAGTTCTGCTCGAACGGTGTAACGGGAATAATTTTTAATTTCATTAGTTTCAGAATTTGATTCAAGTTAAAGAGACGATTGTAGCTAATTTATTTTTCGCGACGACTTTAGGAGTTGTAATGGTTAAATATCAAGGCGATTCATGCCCTAAGAAATAGGTATAATGGGAATCATTCTCATTTGTACATAAGACAGTATTAAAATATTCAAAGTATTGTTTTTAATATGATTTTATCCGATCTCAATTTGGGTGAGCGCGCGCAGATTACTGGAGTTACTAACTTTGGTTTAGGTGATGCAGTATCTAGACGGCTTCGTAACCTTGGTTTTGTCGCGGGCGAGGAGGTGGTATGCGTCGCAAAAGGTCCTTTCGGAGGTGACCCGCTATTATTTCAAATCGGTTTCACACGTTTTGCCCTTCGGAAGGAAGAGGCGGGTCGTGTCGAGATCGTAACGCGGTAGGTTCTTCATTATGCGTATAGCCCTAGTTGGAAATCCGAACTCAGGCAAGACCGCGCTATTCAACCTATTAACTGGAAGCCGACAAAAGGTAGCCAATTACCCTGGGGTTACTGTTGAAAAAAAGTCTGGTCAGCTAAAGATATCCCAAAGTGAGACGTGGGAATTACTCGACCTCCCTGGCGCATACTCGTTTGACACAGAAAGTCCAGATGAGATAGTCGCTCGGGATATTTGTCTAGGGAACATGCCGGAGGAAAAAAAACCTGAATTCATAGTCTGCGTTGCAGACGCTACAAATCTCCGTCTACATCTTCGATTTGCTTTGGAAGTGAAGTCTCTTGGATTGCCGATGGTCATAGCGCTGAACATGAGCGACTCTGCCGAGCGTCGTGGAATCAGAATTGATATTGAGCAACTAGAGGCCGAGCTCGGTGTTCCAATTATTCCGACCGTTGCAGTCAAGCGCGATGGTGCCGACAAATTACTTGACGCTCTTAAGAGTAAACGTATCAATGCCCCTCTTCCCACGAGTCCGGATCTTGATTTGCACTCGGAAGTGAATCGTATTTTAGATCGCGCTGTACATATGCCCGATAGAACATCCAGTTTAGACGATAGGATCGATAGGATTGTTTTGCATCCGGTTCTGGGGCTGGCAATACTAGCCCTCACGATGTTCTTCATGTTCCAGGCGGTGTTTTCGTGGGCAACGCCATTCATGGATGCAATAGATTCCGGAATCGGCGCGCTGGGTGGATTTCTTGAGGAAACGCTACCTGATGGTCCGCTAAGGAGCCTCCTGGTAGAGGGAATTATTGCTGGTGTCGGTAGCGTAATTATTTTTCTTCCGCAGATACTTTTGTTATTTCTCTTCATTCTCATTCTGGAAGAATCGGGATATTTACCTCGCGCCGCATTTCTGCTCGATCGCCTGATGTTGGGTGCGGGTTTGTCGGGCAGATCATTTATTCCCCTGCTGTCGAGCTTTGCTTGCGCAATCCCAGGGATCATGGCGACAAGAACGATTCAAGACCCGAGAGATCGGATAGCAACAATTTTAGTAGCTCCCTTGATGACTTGTTCCGCAAGGTTGCCCGTTTATACCCTTTTGATAGCTGCCTTTATTCCTAATCAAACTGTTTTAGGGATTTTTAATCTGGGTGGTTTGACTTTGTTTAGTCTGTACGTTGCAGGAATTTTGAGTGCAATGATCGTTGCTTATGTAATGAAAAAAGTTCGCCCAAAACTGGATGGGCAATCGTTGCTCTTGGAGCTTCCCTCTTATCGTTTTCCTAACGTGCGAGACATCGTTATCGGTCTTTGGGAGAGGGCGCGATTATTTCTTGCGAGAGTCGGAAAGGTGATCTTGGCGATCACCATTGTTTTATGGGCGCTTTCGACTTATCCAGCCCCGCCAGCGGATTGGACGGGCTCCATGATTGATTACAGCATTGCAGGAAGGATTGGCCACTCGATTGAGTGGTTGTTTGCGCCGATCGGATTTAATTGGCAAATTTGTATCGCACTTATCCCTGGGTTAGCGGCGCGGGAAGTTGCGGTCAGTGCACTGGGAACGGTTTACGCAATCTCAGCTTCAATCGAAGACCCCTCTGGTGCATTACTGCCCATAATATCCACCGAATGGGGTTTAGCTACCGGTCTCTCGCTTCTCGCCTGGTATATCTTTGCGCCGCAGTGCCTAGCCACACTTGCAGTTATGCAAAAAGAAACTCGATCTTGGAAGGTCGTAGGTATCGCGGTGACTTACTTGTTTGGATTAGCTTATCTGGCTTCCTTTCTCACGTTCCAAGCATTCTCGTAAATAGTATGAGTCAAAGCGCATATCAAGTTTTTGAGCAAGTCGTCGTCTTTGTCGTTGTGTTTGGTAGTTGCTCATTGGTACTTTACCGATGGTCCACAATGTTTCGTCTAGCTGTAAATAAGCTTCTGAATTTTCTTACACGCTATGCCCCTCAACTATCGTTTTTCTTCCCCTCTGTTGATACACCTAAAACAGCAGCCCCTAGTGTCGGTTGTGGAAGCTGTGGTACGCCGAATACGTGCAGCGGTTGCCCATCAAATAAAAGCTAAACGAGTTTCATTACTCGAGATTTAGTAACTCCCCCGATGTGATACTCTCCTGCTTTGTTTCAGCGACATAAGTTTTATATTTAGGGGGTGGGAATGTCTCAAGAAAAATATCTGAATTTTATTGGTGGGGAATGGGTAAGCTCCCCAACAGTCTCGAAAAATATTAACCCATCCGATACGAGCGACGTAATCGCTGAATATGTTCAAGCCGATAAATCTCAGACCGAGTCCGCGATTGAATCTGCACACGGCGCTAAAGCCGATTGGGCTGGTTACAACGCGCAAGCAAGATCTGATGCATTGGATCTGATAGGAAACCAAATCCTCGCTAATCGAGAAGAGATCGGTACTTTGCTATCGAGAGAGGAAGGGAAAACCTTGGCCGAGGGAATTGGAGAGACCACTCGGGCTGCTCATATTTTCAAATTTTTTGCTGGAGAGGTTCTTCGTCAGAATGGAGACCTTCTTACTTCAGTTCGACCTGGTATAGACGTCGAGATAGTGAGGGATCCTGTTGGAGTCGTTGGGATTATCGCCCCTTGGAATTTCCCAGCGGCAATCCCAGCCTGGAAGATTGCTCCTGCGCTCGCTTATGGAAATACGGTGGTATTCAAGCCCGCTGATCTTGTTCCTGGAACTGCGCATGCAATCGCCAAAATTATTGCGAACAGCGGTATCCCGAAGGGGGTTTTTAATTTCGTTATGGGAAGAGGAGGCGTTGTCGGTGACGTGATTCTCAATGATTCAAGAGTCAATGCGATTAGTTTCACAGGATCCGTAGAGACTGGACAGAGAGTCGCTCAGCAGGCGGCTGCAAGATTGGCGAAATTCCAGCTGGAGATGGGAGGAAAAAATCCGTTGGTCGTGTTGGATGATGCGGATCTAAAAACTGCAGTCGAGTGCGCTGTAAACGGAGCATATTTTTCAACGGGTCAGCGGTGTACGGCATCCTCCCGCCTGGTGGTTACAAAGGGGATCCACGATAAGTTCGTCGAAGCACTGACCGATCGGCTAAAAGGTTTAAAGGTTGGGCATGCACTAGACAAAGCTACCCATATCGGCCCTGTCGTTGATAAGAATCAACTGAATCAGAATCTTTTCTATATTGAGGAGGGTAAAAAATCTGGCGCGAAACTTGCTTTTGGTGGTGGGTTGGTTAAATGTGAAACGGATGGATTTTTCCTTCAGCCAGCACTCTTCACGGAAACCTCTAGTGATATGAAGATCAACCGAGAAGAAATTTTCGGTCCCGTTGCGTCAGTCATTGCTGTTGATAATTATGAAGAGGCGTTAAGCGTTGCCAATGACACCGAGTTTGGTTTGTCGTCTGGTATCTGTACGACTTCGTTGAAGTATGCTTCCCATTTTAGGAAGCACGCAGAAGCTGGCATGGTCATGGTGAATTTGCCCACTGCTGGTGTTGATTACCATGTTCCGTTTGGAGGAAGGAAAGGGTCGAGTTATGGCTCGAGAGAGCAAGGGAGATATGCTCAGGAGTTTTACACGACAGTTAAGACCAATTACGTCAGCTCATAACTAAAAGAATGACTCTACGGTTATTTTCACAGAGGAGTTTGGATAAAAAATGAAAAGCCACTTATTCAGCGAGTACAAGCTTGGGCCAGTTATGCTCGAGAATCGCATCGTAGTTTCTCCGATGTGTCAGTACATGGCGGAGGATGGATCGGCGAATGATTGGCATCTCATGCACTACGGCAACATGTCGATCGGTGCGGGTGGGTTAATTATGTTTGAGGCGACTCACGTCTCGTCTGTTGGTCGAATTACACACAAGTGTTTAGGTTTGTACAGTGACCAAAATGAGCAAGCACTCAAGCGTGTTGTTGATTTTTGCAGAACTCACGGGCGCGCTAAACTCGGTATCCAGTTAGCGCACTCGGGCCGGAAAGGTTCCGCGAAAACTCCGATGGAGGGAATGTCCTCGCTTGGGAAGGACGATTCTCCCTGGGAAACCCTTGCTCCTTCTGCGCTTCCGTTTGCAGATGGTTGGCACACTCCTAAGGCGATGCAAAAGGAAGATCTTGAAAGAGTGAAGCAAGAGTTTTTATCCGCGGCAATTCGTGCAGTACGCTTAGGTTTTGATGTAATTGAATTGCACGCGGCGCACGGATATTTATTAAATCAATTTTTATCACCGCTTTCAAATCATAGAACAGATGAATATGGTGGAGCTGCAGAAAATCGGATGCGATTCCCACTTGAAATATTAGATGCGCTAAAACAAACGATCCCTGCATCCGTTGCGTTGGGAGCGAGAATCTCTGGTACCGATTGGGTGGACGGGGGGATTTCTGAGGATGATATGGTGGAGTTTACAGCTGCGCTCGAAGCTCGCGGCTGTGATTTTGTTGATGTAACTTCTGGTCAACTCGATCCACGGCAGCAGATCCCGTTCGCGCCAGGATTTAACTTGCCTTTTTCTAAAAAAGTTAAATCGTCAGCGAAAATTGCAGCAATGGGTGTTGGGATGATTACCAACCCCTTGCAAGCAGAAGATGCGATTGCGACTGGCTCTGCGGACCTAATCGCGATTGCAAGAGCGGCGATGGACGACCCCCGATGGGCCTGGCATGCCGCGAGAGATTTAGACGCTCCAATCGAATATGCCAAAAATTATCAACGTTGCCATCCAAGTGTTTGGCAACGCTGAAGAGTTTAATTTACTGGTTCATCAAGTGAACTAGCCAGAGTGTCACTGAAGGGAAGAAGAATAAAAATACGACGCGGATGAGATCTGAAGCGAGAAAAGGTATTACACCCTTAAAGGTCTCGAGTATCGGGACATCCCGAGATAGGCTGTTAATGATGTAGATGTTAAGTCCAACGGGGGGATGTACGAGCCCCATTTGCATAACAATTAACATCAAAATCCCGAACCAAATAGCTTTGTCGCTGTACTCTAGTCCCCAAAGATCTAGACCCATAACCGCAGGGAATATCACAGGGATAGTCAGAATCACCGCCGATAACTCATCCATGAAGAACCCCAGTACAATGTACAGCGCGATAATTGAAGCAACTATCGCGAGTGGAGACCACTCGAGGCTCGTGACCCAATCGGATAAATTTGTCGGCATCTGTGATAGCGCCAATGCAGAATTCAACATATCGGCGCCGAGAAAGATAAGAAAAATCATGCCAGAAGTTTCTGCGGCTCCCAAAAGGCAATTCTTAAATGTTTGCCAGTTGAGTTCTCTACGAAATAGTGCGGCAGCAAAAGTTCCAAGTGCTCCAACTGCTGCGCCTTCGGTGGGCGTAAAAATACCTGAGTAAATACCTCCAAAGACAACTACGAACACCGCCAAGATTGGCCAGATTTCAATAAAGGCGCGTAGTCGTTTTTCGATTGTTTGTTTTGGTTGCGCTGGGGCGAGATCAGGTCGTAACTTCGCCGTGATCCAGATCACTGCGCAGTAACCGACCGTCGCGAGTAATCCAGGAATAAAGGCTGCTAAGAACAACTTAGCAATATTTTGTTCTGTAAGAATTGCATAGACAACGAGTGGGACTGAGGGAGGTATCAGTATGCCTAGAGTTCCCCCAACGGCCAATGTTGCGGTCGACAGGCGTCCGGAGTATCCGTGTCTTCGCATTTCTGGTAGAGCAACCTGCGATAAGGTTGCCGCAGTGGCGACCGAGGATCCACAAACCGCACCGAATGCAGCACAGGCGTAGATTGAAGCCATCGCCATTCCGCCTCTGAAGTGACCCACCGCCGCATTCGCGAAATTGAAGAGCGCTCGGGACAGCCCGCCTTGTGTTGCGAATTGCCCCATCAAAATAAATAAAGGTATGACGCTGAGGTCATACACAGAGAAACGCGCGAACGCTAAACCTTTGAGGTAATTTAAAAGCGAACTATGTCCAGCGATAGCCCAATAACCAATCGCCCCAGGGATAAACATCGAAGCCGAGATCGGGACGCGTAGGGACATTAGTACGAGCATCGCGAGAAATAATAAACCTCCAATTTGGAGACTAGACATTCTTAGCGTCCTTCCATCGTCTCATAGCAGTGTCGAATGCAACTGCTGACGTAAGTGCAAGCCCAGGCACCATCAGCGCATAACTGATCCAAATCGGAAATTCTCGAATCATGGTGACCTCACCGGAAGATTTTGCAGACAATGCTCCCGCACCTGATCGCCATGCGATCAGCGCCATGATGATCGCGATAAACATACCGGCGATCGCATCGAGCTTGAACTGGGATCGGCGAGGTAATCTCGTTGTGACAAAATCTACAAACATGTTCCCACCTTGTAAATGACACCAAGGAAGGAAAGATCCAATCACCACAGCAAGACCCACTTGCAAGAGCTCGAAGTCACCTTGAATCGGCATCATGCCGATCGCTCGCATTGTAATGCTCGCGCAAATCATCACAACAAGCGCTACGAGTACGGTACCGCCAAATATTGCAGAAAAGCTAGAAAACCGTTTCAACGTGCTCGAGAGTGTTGTTTCGGATTTCGGTTGACTAGTTTTCATTTGGATTATCTAGCTCTTCAGCGTATTAATCAGGTCAGGATTGGAGAGGATGATATTCATATTTCCGCTGCCAGACGATTGTGCGTACTCCCCAAAGTTTAATCCAGCTAAGCTACCCTCGTCTCTCTTGAGTTCGAGAGTGGCACCAAGCATGGTGGCAATTGCTCTACCTCCCATCTCGACAACACTCGCCTTCGCATAACTTTCAAATCCATCTGTGACGCTCTCTATTTCTCCATTTTGTAATTGAGAAAGGATTTTCCTATCAAGATCGATTCGCTCGTCTGAGGGCCAATGCTCTCGTCCACGCACTAATGCGTGCGAGAAGGCACTGCTAGCCAAAATGACAGTTCTTCTCTCAAGCTTTTTGGCAGTCTCATAGATTGCGGCTCCCGCGGCGAAACACTCTTTCATGTCTGCCATCAGTACGACAGGGATGCTTAGAACGGGGATCTCAAAATCTGGATCAATGTGCGAAAGCGGTACATACGTTCCATAATCCCAAGCGAAGTGTGGAGTTTTATTTATTTGACTTGGAATATTTTTTTGCCTCCAACTATCAATCAACGCTTCTGCGAATTCCTCATCTCCACGAGCATGATACGAAACCCCAGGGATCAGATCAGGAGCCTCCTCTGCGATACACACCCCGCGATGTTCAGCCTGCATCGTGGTAAACCAATTAAATGTGGATACCCAATGCGTGGAAATGATGACCCATAGTTCAGGTTTTAGCGCCCGGAGTTTTTCCCCGAGAAGTCTCTCACCGGATACAAGCGTAGATTGATACTCCGGCGTAATCTCTGCACGCGAAAGTGTCGGCACATGCGCAACAACTCCAGTGGCGACTACTCCATTACTGGGCATTGAACTTCTCCGTGAGCGCTTTGGCACTCGATACTAGAGCTAGCCCGTTTTTACCTTTTTCATTCATCTCCGATATCCACGCATCAGTGACGGTCTGCGCTGCGTTTTTCCATCTTGTGAGCTCAGTAGCGGAGATCGTATTAACGCTATCGACAGCTACAGTTCCTTTACCTGCTGCATCTGCCTCAGAAAAAACTTTTCCAATCCAGCCGGATACTTCTAATCCTGAATTGTTGTCAATGATCTCTTTTTGTCGAGGAGTAAGCCTTGCGTAGGCCTCCTTATTCATCGCGAATACAAATGTCGTCGTGTAGATCGCATTCTCATCGTGGTCGGTTTCACTATGAAATTTAGTGAGCTCATTGGCTTTAATCGCTGGGACGATCTCGTACGGCACTAGTGCTCCATCGATCACGCCCTTGGCAAGTGCTTCTGGAACCGACGGCACCGGCATCCCAACGGGTGTCGCTCCAAGCGCTGCAAGATATTTGTTTGTCAGTCTTGTCGGGGCTCTAACTTTCTGTCCAGCGAGGTCCTCCAGTTTTTTGATGGGTTTGTTGGTCATATGGAAGTAGCCAGGACCATGGACGTGTACGCCGAGTAGGTGAACATCATTAAATTCGTCGATATTGTTATCCTGTATATAAGACCAGAGCGCTTTACTACTCGCCTCAGATGTTCTCATCATGAATGGAAGCTCGAATGCTTCTATACTCGGGAATCGACCTGCTGAATACCCTGGAACGGTCCAAGTGACGTCTACTACACCATCTCGAACTTGATCATATAGTTGACCGGGAGCGCCACCCAACTGCATTGCCGGGTAAATTTCACATTTAATATTGCCCTCTGATTCTTCAGCGATTTTGTCGCACCACGGTACTAGAAATTTCGCATGCGCCGTCGCCTTAGGTGGCAACATATGATGAACCTTTAGTGTTATGGATTCTTGTTTCTCTGAGCACCCCGAAAGAAACGCGACGATGATTGTTAGTGCAAAAAGGATTCTCATACCTGTCTCCGCAAAAAAGCTACTTAATTTTGTTAGGCAAACCGAGTAGTAACACTACCTAGGTGTTGGAACTTAGCGGTTACTGTGTCGCCTACGTCCACTGCAATTGCTTCGGTAATCGCTCCCGTCATGATGAATGTCCCGGTTGGTATGGTTTCGCCTCGACTGGCAAGCATATCGGCAAGCATTGCCACACTTTTTGCTGGGTGACCTAATACGGCTGCTCCAGCACCTGTTGCGACAACTTCCCCATTCTTTTCTAGAACCACTCCGAGGTGTTCTAGGTCTACCCCACTGACATCAGTTATTTTTCCGCCCATCACATATCGTGATGAGGAGGTGTTATCCGCTATCACACTCTTTAAATCAAACTTAAAGTCGCGATATCGAGAGTCGATAATTTCCATTGCGGGAACGAGAAAATCGATCGCCGAGAGCACATCATCCACCGAACAATTCGGGCCTCTCAGCTCCTTGCTCGTTACTAGAGCTATTTCGGGTTCAACTTTTGGGTGTATGAGCTCTTTCGTTATGATTTCTTGTCCATCTCCGCGGCCCATATAGTCCATGAGAAATCCAAAGATTGGGGTATCCACTCCCATTTGTTTCATTTTTGCCTGGGAGGTTAAACCCATTTTTAAGCCGGCAAATTTTTGTCCACGGTTTATTTTATTTTTCCTTATTTCATATTGGATCGCATATGCGTCTTCGTAGTCCATGTTTGGGTAAGCGTCGGTTATCTTTACGACGTCGCTCGCGTTTAATTCAGCGGCTTCTAGATGTTGCGCTAACTCGCTTATAGTTTTTTGATCGAGATTCATAATTCCCCTAAATGAGATTATTAAACTACGTCAATTGAATTGACACGTAACTTCCCCAATGCCCGAGATCTTCATGTGTAAGTGATCTCCGCTCTGAATGGGGAACATGATTGATAGTGAACCGGATAGGATAATTTCTCCTGCTCTCAAGGGTAACCCGAGTTCCCCAAGTTTGTTTGCCAACCAGGTCACAGCGTTGACTGGATGACTCATGGTCGCAGCGCCAGCGCCCGTACCGATTATTTCTCCATTTTTTTTCAGAACCATTCCACAAGTTGATAGATCGATTCCCTTCGGGCTAATCGGTGTGTTACCAAGCACAAATGCGCCAGCCGATGCGTTATCAGCAACGGTATCCTGGATTTTTATTTTCCAATCTGAAACTCTTGAATCAACAATCTCAAACGCTGGCAAGAGGTAATCCGTCGCCGCCAAAACTTCTGCGCTCGTAATTCCTGGGCCTTTGAGATCTTTTTTAAGAATAAATGCTATTTCACCTTCACCTTTTGGTTGGCAAAAATCACTCGTCCTTAAAACATCATCGTTGCCGTATTGGAAACTCGAAAGAAGTTGTCCAAAATCTGGTTGGTTGACTCCTAAAAGATTCATGACCGCTTTCGCAGTGATACCAATTTTTTTGCCGATAATCGCATCTCCACCCGAAACTCGCCGCGCGATCGTGTGTTGCTGGATTGCGTATGCGCTCTCAATACTTAACTGAGACTCGCGGTCTGTGAGAGGAGTGATCTGACGCGCATTTTGTTGTGCATCAAAAAGCTCATCTCCATAAAGTTGGATTTTATTCATCTCCATATTTCAATTCCTCATCATTACAACTTTACGCACACGTTGCGAAGCTCTGTATAAAACTCTAGAGAGTGGACGCCTCCTTCTCTGCCGATACCAGAGTTCTTCATGCCTCCAAAAGCGGTTCGTAAATCCCGTAAGAACCAGGAGTTGATCCAGCAAATGCCCACGTCGATCTGAGATGCAACACGGTGAGCACGAGATAAGTTGGTGGTCCAAAGTGTCGTCGCCAATCCATAGGGCGTATCGTTTGCGAGCCGAATTGCTTCATCTTCCTCATCGAACGGGGTTAGATGCGCACATGGGCCAAAAATTTCTTCGCTCATCACGGCTGATTTTTCAGCTAACCCAGTCCAGATCGTCGGCTGGATCCAAGACCCTTTTGAGAGCTCCTCGGGCATTTGAGGAATACCTCCACCCGTGATAACTGCAGCGCCGTCCTCTCGCGCTTTTTCGTAGTACCGCAATACTTTTTGTTGATGCTCTTTGCTAATCAGTGGACCAAGATTGGTGGATTTATCTTGTGGGGCACCTAATTTTAGATTTTCAGCATAGCTCTTCAATTTGCCTACAAACTCATCGAAGATCGTGCGCTCAACATAGACTCTTTCTGTTCCAAGGCATACCTGCCCACAATTTGCAAAAGCAGCTCTACCAATACCATCGATTGCCGCATCAATATCGCAGTCGGCAAATACCAGTCCCGCATTTTTTCCTCCGAGCTCCAGTGAAACAGGGCGTACTCCTTTCGAAGCATTCGCCATGATGGCCTCCCCCGTTCCTGTCTCTCCGGTGAAGGTAATCGCATCTACGCCAGGGTGTTTAGTCAGGAATTCGCCAGCAGACCCTGGTCCGAATCCGTGAATCACGTTGTAGACTCCCTTTGGAACGCCAACCGCGTTCATCACTTCCCCAAGTAATGTGGCCGTAGAAGGCGTCTCCTCAGAGGGTTTAACGATGACGGTGTTTCCGCATGCAAGCGCGGGCCCAACCTTCCAAGTCATCAGGAGCAGAGGTAAATTCCAAGGGCAAATTACCCCAATAACTCCCTTCGGAACTCGAATTGAATAGTTGATTGCTCCCGTTCCATCGGGGGTGGGCATTTCGAAATATTCGCCGGGGACGTTCTTGACAATATCTGCAAATATTTCAAAGTTTGCAGCTCCCCGCGGAATATCGATATGTGAAGCGAGACTTACTGGTTTTCCAGTGTCGGCTACCTCGGCATCTAAGAATTCGTCGAAGCGTCTTTTTATTTCTGCAGCGACCGCGTAGAGCATTTGACTACGCTCCGCCAACTTCATTTTCCCCCAAGGACCAGCGAGTGCTGAGCGAGCTGCGCTAACTGCAAGGTCTACGTCACGTTCACTCGCCTCGCTCACCTTGCATATTAACGATCCATTGATCGGGTTAATGTTGTCAAAGCTTTGTTTATTAGAGCCGAGGACAAATTCACCATTTATAAAGTTTTCTAGTGTTTTCATAGTCGTTGATAATTATTTCTTAGGTCCTTCTTGATCTTCTTCTCGTTTGGCGATATTTGCGAGTATCTCGGCACCTCGGTTCGCCGCCGATAGTCCGCGGAAGAGGAAGCAAAGATTGATGACCCCTTGCATTTCCTCCCAAGATGCTCCTGCTTTTCTCGCAGCGATTGCGTGTAATGCGGCCGCATCATTAAGATCCATCAACAACATTCCGAATAGCATGAGTTGAGCGGTTTTCACGTCGAAACATTTCGGATACATGCCGTGCTCACGAATTTTTTCCTGGAGCTCTATCATTTTAGGGTCTAAAGCTCCGGTGACCGCGAGGCGCGCTTCAATCCTTGGTGGGAGAAATCCCAGAAGATCTTTGTAAATTTCGCTACGCGCTTCTAAGGTTTCGGTTTCGTCTTTGTATTTTCCGATTTGGCGTTCAACGACACCTTTGTCTATACGCGGTGGCAGCATTCTGTGTTCCTTTCTACGCAGTTGCAAAAGACTTCTTCAAAAAAACGGGTGGTAAAGACCTTTTTTAGTGACAGATCGCCACCGATGATGTAACCCCCGTAGTGGGATGTTACCTCTTTTTAGGTAGGCTTCGCAGTTACTTGGTTGGGCTGCGAGATATTAGTGCCTCGATAAGATCTGTGACTGTTTCATCCGTCCAGTCAAGTTCACCGAGTGCCTGATGCGAGAGTTTGAAATCGCGGTCGATAATGAATGTGGTTGGCAGCCCTCTGATGTTCCAATCAGCTGTCGCAGTGCGACCCTCGTCAAAGAGGATAAGCCCCCCAATTGAATTTTTTTCTACGAAGTCCTGTATTTTTTTCTGATTCTCACCGTAGTTGATCAAGATCAACTGTAAATTTTCTGTTCCAAACTGATCCTGCAGAGATAGCAAAGAGGGTATTTCGTTTACGCACGGAGCACACCAGGTCGCCCAAAAGTTGACGAGGAGAACCTTCCCCTTAAAGCGCGCGATATCGACGCCTTGCCCAGATAGATTTTTTGCAATTAATGTTGGTGGATTGTTTTGTGCAGAGGCCTCTATTTTTTCAATTGCAGCTAGAGCTGAGAAGCTGCTCATGAAAAACAGAAAATATGTCGCGGTGAGCCATTGCAACATGGAGTTTGATCTAAAGATACGAGTCATCGACCGAGGTGCTTTAGATATCCCATGGGTTCGGTCGATTAGGAAGCATCCCATATTTTTTGACGGCTTTTGAAACAATTTTCTTATCAATGCTGCCTTCATCCGCCAAAGCTTTTAGAGCCGCAACTGTCACGTGATACCGGTCGACCTCATAGAAATCGCGCAATGCTTCCCGAGTATCGCTCCTTCCAAAACCATCGGTTCCTAGCGTCACATATTTTCTGGGCACCCAAGTTCGGATCATATCTGCGACTGCACGCATGTAGTCTGTAGACGCAACCACCGGACCTTCTGTGTCCCCTAGACATTGCTCTACCCAAGATTTATGGTTTTCTGCGTCTGGGTTGTAAAGGTTAAATCGATCGACCGACAATCCATCCCGTCGAAGTTCTGTGAAACTTGTAACACTCCAAATATCTGAAGCGATACTCCAGTCAGCGCTGAGTAGTTCTGCCGCCGCGATGACCTCTCGAAGGATAGTTCCGGAACCCAGGAGCTGAACACGAGTTTTGTGATCTCCAACGTCGTCGAGCTTGTACATCCCCTTGATGATTCCCTCTTCACTACCTTCAGGTAGGGCGGGGTGCTCATAGTTTTCATTCATCACGGTCACGTAATAGAAGACGTCGTGTTGTTCTTCCAACATCCTCCTCATCCCGTCACGGATAATCGTTACCACTTCGTAACCATATGTCGGATCATAGGCAACACAGTTTGGAACTGTGGAAAAAAGCAGGTGACTAGAGCCGTCCTCGTGCTGTAGCCCCTCACCAGAAAGAGTCGTCCGGCCTGCCGTTGCTCCGAGTAAGAATCCGCGAGCGCGTGAATCACCAGCAGCCCACACCAGATCACCAATGCGCTGGAAGCCAAAACATGAGTAGAAAATGTAGAAGGGGATCATCGGAATCCCATGTGTGGAGTAGGCCGTTGACGCGGCTATCCAAGACGATATTGCGCCCGCTTCGGTAATACCCTCTTCGAGAATCTGACCATTTTTTGCTTCTTTATAGTAGAGCAGCTCATCCTTGTCCTCAGGTTCGTACAGCTGACCAAAGGGTGAATAAATCGCAACTTGTCGGAAGAGGGACTGCATTCCAAATGTTCTCGCCTCGTCCGCAACGATTGGAACAATATGTTTTCCGAATTCCTTGTCCTTAAGTAATTGAGAGAGCATCTGTACAAAGATCATCGTGCTCGATTGTTGTCGCTCGCCAGTGCCCCCCAAGAGTTTCGAGAAGCTATCGATCGGCGGCACTGTAAGGGATGATGACTTCGGTGCTCTTGCGGGCAAATACCCTCCAAGTTTCTCTCTTTGCACATGCAAATATTTCATCTCAGGAGTTTCTTTTTCTGGACGCAAGAAGCTCACATTTTCGACTTCAGCGTCACTCAGAGGTAACGCAAACCGATCTCTGAACGCAAAGAGGGCATCGTTCTCTAATTTCTTTTGCTGGTGGGCGGTCATTTTTCCTTGACCCCAGTGTCCCATACCGTAGCCCTTCTTGGTCTGCGCGAGAATCACGGTTGGTCGTCCTCGGTGGGAGATCGCCGCATGATAGGCGGCGTAAATTTTTACTGGGTCGTGACCACCTCTCTTGAGACGATCAATATCTTCGTCTGATAAGTGAGAGACCAGACTCTTTAGTTCTGGGTATTTATTAAAGAACGCTTCCCGGTTGAAGTGCCCATCGGTTGCTGCGTATTTTTGAAATTCGCCGTCTACAGTCTCATGCAGGCGTTTGATGATGACGTTGTCTTCATCCTTAGCGAAGAGTGAGTCCCAATCCGACCCCCACATAACTTTAATGACATTCCAGCCAGCCCCGCCGAATAATCCTTCAAGCTCTTGGACTATCGAGCCGTTACCTCTAACTGGGCCATCCAGTCTTTGTAAATTACAGTTCACTACGAAGACTAAATTATCCAGCCCTTCGCGCGCTGCTAAAGAAAGTCCAGCGATAGACTCTGGTTCATCCATCTCGCCGTCGCCGACGAAACACCAAACCTTACGGTTGTTCGATGGCTTGATCCCGCGATCATCAAGATATCGCATAAACCGGGCTTGATAGATGGCGGTGATAGAACCTAATCCCATTGATCCGGTGGGAAACTGCCAGAAGTCTGGCATTAGCCAAGGATGACAGTAAGAGGAGAGGCCTTTTCCACCCGTCTCTTGCCGGTAGTTCGCAAGATTTTCTTCATCTAATCGGCCCTCAAGAAATGCGCGCGCGTATACTCCTGGAGCAGAGTGAGGTTGGAAATAGACGCAGTCTCCATCTTGTCCCGCTCTAAAGAAATGGTTGTAGCCGACCTCAAACAAATCGGCAGACGATGCATAGGTGGCAATGTGTCCGCCAAGGTCGGGGTGTACGCGGTTCGCTCTCACAACCATTGCTAGCGCATTCCAGCGGACCATGGCTGATATTCTTGCCTCTAGCTCAAGATTTCCCGGAAACTGAGGTTGGTCTGCGAGCGAGATAGTGTTGCTGTATGGAGTATTCAAGACTGGCGGTAGCGGAACTTGCAGTCGTCTCGCTTGTTCTACCAACTTCATCAATATGAAAGTCGCTCGCTCGGGGCCTTCGATTTTTGCAATTTGTTGAAATGCCTCAACCCATTCCCGAGTTTCGATCGGATCTGCATCAAGTGGAAGGACTCTCCAAAAAGCCGAGACATTTAATTCTTTTGATTCAGATAGGTCCGTCATGGGTATCCAGCCTTAGTAGGTTCCAGGTTAAAAATTTGGTCCCTATGATAATATTTTTCTCAAAGCATGTGGTTTTGTTTAAATCTATATAAAACTATAAAAAAAGTATAAAATGCTGTAATAATTATTTTTAACAAAATTAAATGCTAAATTAAATGATAGATGCAATAGATTGGAAAATACTAGATTTGCTTCAGAAAGATGCTCGAATTACAAATTTGGAGCTATCAAAGGCCGTTGGTCTATCCCCGTCGCCTTGCTTGACTCGCGTTAGGGCGCTAGAGAGGCGAGGCTACATAAGCCAGTACGTTTCCCTACTTGACTCAATAAAGGTAGGTTTGAAAGTGAGCGTCTTTATTAATGTGGCTCTCGAACGTCAAGTGGAGAAAGCTCTCGAATTATTTGAGCAGTCGATCAAAGAGCGGTCAGAGGTCATGGAATGCTACTTGATGACAGGGGAGTCGGATTATCTACTGCGGGTCGTCGTTGCGGACATTCAGGCTCTTGAGGATTTCATACTCAATTTTTTATCGAAGATACCGGGTGTTGGCAATATTAAATCAAGCTTTGCACTCAAGCAGGTGAAATACAAAACAGCGCTTCCGTTACCGGAAGTGAAGTCTTAACAATGACAGTTAAAATTTTTTGGTGGATCTCAAATGATAAACAGCGTGTGTGTTTATTGTGGTTCGAGAGAGGGGAGTAATCTCAAATATCGATCCGAAGCAGTGTTGCTCGGAAAATCGCTAGCCCGAGAAAATATTGAGCTCGTTTATGGTGGTGGCGGCATTGGATTGATGGGAATTCTTGCGAATGCCGTTTTAGATAATGGGGGCGTTGTTCGTGGGGTCTTTCCTAGTGCCCTCGAAGCGAAGGAGTTCGCTCATCCCGAATTAACGGAAATAATTCACGTCGGAAGCATGCATGAGCGAAAATCCAAGATGATGGAGTTAGCTGACGCGTTTGTTGTCCTGCCCGGTGGAATTGGCACCATGGAAGAGTTCTTTGAAGTTTGGACCTGGAATCAAATCGGGATTCTTCAAAAGCCAGTAGTGCTAATAAATGTCGATAACTATTACGAAAAGCTCATAGACTTCATTGAAAAAATGTTTACCGATGGGTTCATAAGTGCGCGCCATCGCGATTTATTGTTCATTGAGAAAACTTCAGATCGAGCCTTGAAGAGAATTTTAGAGTATGAAAAAGAGAGGGGCTAATTTCGACGATTTCTCATAATTTTTATAGCGCGAGATAGAGGGAAAAATCCCCAAAGGATTGGGCGTGCGTCGCCTACTCATCCCTTTAATTTAGTGATAGCATCAGGGGGGGACGTAAATAAAAATTACTAAAACATAAGAGGAGACTCGATCATGAACGTATTAACCCTTATGGCGCTCATCATATTAGGGTATTGGATTTTTGCGATGACGCTGGTATGCAAAATAAAGAGTTGGGAATAAGCGCGAGATTTTTCTCACCGTTTGTTAATCAAAATTTCTAACTGTTTGAGGGATAAAACATGAATACGAACTTGGGTGCATGGGGCTGGGGATGGGTTGGTGTCTTCTTGGCTCTGTTTGTGGGTATAGGTTTTTATGCGATGCGGAAGACCAAAAGTGACGAGGATTTTGCGGTCGCTCGGAGTTCTTATGGTCCAGTTGTTCTGGCATTTGCATTCGCGGCAACGATTGCCAGTGGTGCAACGTTCATGAGTTTGCCGGGGATGGCGTTCTCGAAAGGATTCGCGGCTCTCTGGTATCCAGCAACCTATCCAATCGCAATTTATTTGGGGATGTTACTTGCGATCAAGTTGATTAAAAGAGCGGGTGATCGATTTAAATCGAACTCGCTTCCAGAGTTCATGGGCCAGCGCTACAACAGTAACTTTCTGAGAATAGCGTTTGCACTCGTCTCGCTATTACTCGTGTATTACATCGCCGCACAGATCGTGGCTGCGGCAACCATATTCCAGGTCTTGTTGGGGCTCGAATATCAAACTGGTGTGTTGTTTAGCGTGGCGGTTATCGCGCTCTACATCGTAATGGGGGGAAGTCACGCCGACATCATTACCGATGGTATCCAGGGTGTGATGATGGTATTGATTGCCCTAATCATCGGTATCATGTTTGTATTGGCAGTTGGATTCCCTGGGACGGGGCCTGCGGAAATTAACAACGCACTCGTTGCAGTTGACCCTAACATGGGTTGGGATACTTACTTCATCGAGGGCGACGCGTTATTCGGAAGTTTCTGGTTGGTTACACTGATCTTTATTGCGCACATTCCATTCGCGATGAATCCGCACATTGGAAAATTAGCTTTTGCACTGAAAGATCCGAAGCAAATTAGAACGTTCCTGTTGATTGCAATTCCAGTCGGGTCGATCCTTGGTTTCACAGTGCTCGGTGGCCTTCACGCCCGTGCATTAGTTGGTGAGGAAATTATTGCGGCGGGTCTCAAGCCAGACGCAGCAATCCCTGTGTTGTTTACGCAGTTATTCCCGCCGTTCATTGCAGGTATGCTTGGTGTCGGAGTGCTGTCGGCAATCATGTCTACCTCTGATGGCTTATTCATTTCGATCGCAGTTATCTTTAGTAACGACCTTTATAAGAAGACCTTTGCGCCAATTATCCACAAAGATAAATCGCCAGCTCAGATAGAGAAGAATGCGCTAACAATATCGCGTGTAGCGATTATTCTTATCGGCGTCGTAGCGATCTGGTTAGCATGGACACCACCGAAATTCCTGGCGATTCTGCTTTGGATCGGTGTTGGTGGGATATTGGCGGGTGCGTCTGGTCCGCTACTAGTGGGTTCGTTGTGGAGTCGGGCAACGAAGCCTGCCGCAATCATATCCTTCCTCGTGGGGGTACTTGGTTACGGTGGTTCTTACTTGTACTTGAAGTTCGTCAAGGAGATCAATCCAAATCCGTTCGAGGTTGCAGGTTACAGCATCATCGCCGCCTCGGTCGTGATGGTGGTTGTGAGTCTGCTGACAAAACCAATGCCTCAAGAGCACTTGGATCGGGTATTTAAATCGTAGTCTTAGTGTCATTAACCCTAGGTTCGTCTAATTGATGGACCTAGGGTTTTTTAATCTCTAAAGAATAAGTAGGTTTCTTGTGTCCAGATTCAGGCTAGATAATCGTACAGCGCTCGTAACAGGTGCAGGCCAGGGCTTAGGTGCAGCGATATCGCTCGCTTTCGCTGAGGTTGGCGCGAAAGTTATTCTCCTAGGACGTACGGAGAAGTACTTAGCTGGCGTGACAGAACAAATCGCAAACAAAGGTGGGCTTGCAGAGTACATTGTTTGCGACGTCACTGACGATAAAAAGATTCGCTCTGCGATTGCTGGCCTTGCTGAGTTAGATATTGTGGTTAACAACGCGGGCACTAATTTTCCAGAGCCGTTTGTTAATGTTTCCGATGAGCATCTTGATTATATGCTCGACCTTAATGTTCGAGCATGTTTTATCGTGGCGCAGGCGTCTGTGCAACGCATGATGCAAGATGGCAATCGGAAGGAGAAGGGCGGATGTGTGATCAACATGTCATCTCAGATGGGACATGTAGGTTCGCCAGATCGAACTGTTTATTGTATGACTAAGCACGCAGTCGAAGGGCTAACGAAGGCAATGGCGGTTGAGTTGGCGCCTGAAAACATTAGGGTCAACAGTATTGGTCCGACTTTCTCTGCGACACCGATGGTGCAACGAATTGTTGATACCCCAGAAAAAAGAGATTTTGTTCTCTCACGTATTCCAATGGGTCGATTGGCAACGTTGGAGGATGTGGCGAATGCTGCGATTTATTTGGCTTCCAATGAGTCGGCGATGGTGACTGGAACCCATCTACTCGTTGATGGCGGGTGGACCGCTCAGTAATTTTTATTTAGTTCTCTAGGAACGATAAAATTTTTGAGGTCACAATCTCGGGTTGCTCTTCTTGTATCCAGTGACCACAATTGTCAATTACGCCACCAGTCACATTTTCAGAAACACGTTGCAGGGACTCGAGCGTTTCAATACCTCGACCGAACGAATTCCCGCCCCCCAATGCAAGAACCGGCATCTTGAGTTTTCCATTTTTTTGCAAAAGCGCTTGATTGTGCGCGACGTCGTGATCGAGCGCACGGTAGTAAGAAAATCCTGATGTTAGTGTCCCAGGTTTTTTGTAGGTTCTAAGATATTCTTCTTGGTCTTTTTTCGGGATAACTCCGCCTTTATGGCCATAGTTTTCATAAAACCAACCAAAGTATATTTCTTCACGGCCGCTCACTAAGACCTCCGGTAGCTCCGCTGTTTGATGGAATGCATGATGCCATCGTCTCCCGTTTTGTGAGAATGTTCCGCTACCATCTCCTGGCACTGCTGTATCGAGCATCACGAGCTTCTTGACGTGGTCTGGGTGCTCAGACGCAAGAACAAACGCAACCGGTCCACCCCAATCATGCGCGATTAAGTAATAAGCATCAGTCTTCAGATGATCGTGTACAAGCGTTCTAATATCTTCTGCGATATTCGCTTTTTCGTAACCATTTATTGATCTGGAGGTATCTCCTAAACCTCTTAGGTCTGGAGCAATGATTGAATACTTCTTGGTAAGACTGGGGATAATTTTGTTCCAGCAATGCCAGCTTTGTGGCCATCCGTGGAGCAGAACTAGAGGGAAGCCCTCTCCTGCGGTGACAAAGTGAAGATCAAGATCCCTTATTTTTTCAACATGGTGTTTTAACATTTGCGATTCAGGAGCCAAAGAAAGTTAAAAGTTCTTGGGCGGTTTCTTCCGGTTGTTCTTCTGCAAGGTAGTGTCCGCAGTCAATTGCACGCCCACTAACATTAATCGCCCATGATCTCCAGATCGCCAACGTGTCGTACCATTTTTGTAGCTTTGCCTGTTTCCCCCATAGCGCTAAGAGCGGCACTTGAATTTTATTACCGCTCTCTTGATCCGCCCGATCGTGATCACAGTCGACGGATGTCGCTGCCCTATAGTCTTCACAAATAGCTCTCACCGTTTCGGGGTTTCTGAAGCACTCTAAATAGTCCTCAACCGCCAGCGGATCGAAGAATTTACGAGGCACTCGATCGGTATGCCATCGCCAAAACCACTCAGGGTCTGCATTTATTAATGTCTCAGGCAGTGGTGTCGGTTGCGCAAGGAAATACCAGTGGTAGTAACCAATCCCAAACTCTTGATTTGCACGCTGAAATGATTCGAGCGTGGGAATGATGTCCAACACTGCTATTTTTTTTACAACTTTCGGGTGGTCGAGCGCCATACGATAAGCCACTCTACCTCCTCGGTCATGTCCAGCCACAAAGAACGAGTCAAAACCCAGCTCGTGCATCACGGAGATTTGATGTTTTGCCATCTCTCTCTTGCTATAGAGCGCATGATCAGCGGTTGATTGCGGCTTAGAACTTTTACCATAGCCAGTTAAATCAGTCGCTACGATTTTGAAATACTTACTAAGTTTTGGAGCAACAAGATGCCACATTACATGCGTTTGTGGATTTCCATGGAGTAGAAGTAGGGGAGGTCCTTCTCCCCCTACTCGAGCACGTATTTGGGCTCCCTCAACATCAATCGTTTTTAAAGTGAAGCCTTCAAACATAGTACTTATGACGGAATGATCACGCCTTTGCCTGATGTCTGCTTGTCAAATAACTCGTACGCTTCCCTCGCTTGATCTAATTTCCACTCGTGCGTAAATAAGGCATCAAGAGATATTTCTTTATCAGCAACGTACTCTGCGCATTTTGCTTGACCGACACTCGAGAATGTCCAGGAACCAATGATGGTGACTTGTCTTCGAAGCATATCGTTACTAACGTTTAACGTAACTGTATCTCCCTCGCCAACAAAGCAGGCTTTACCCCAGGTACGAACGCATTGCACCGCCTGAGCACGTGCGAGTGGTGAGGATGAGCAATCCATTGATGCGTGGGCCCCGCGTCCATGCGTTGCATCTCGAATGGCCTGCACTACATTTTCTGTTGTTTTTGGGTTGATCAGCACATCCGCGCCAAATTCTTTCGCACGCTGTAATCGCTCATCTTCGGTATCAAGTGCAATTACCCTCGCGCCCATTTGAGAAGCAAGAAGGGTGGCTGATAATCCAACAGGTCCCTGACCAAACACGGCAATCGTTTGATCCCCCGAGATCTCTAAACGGTGAAGTGCTCCCCAGGCGGTACCAGTACCACAAGATATCGCGGCGCCCGCTTTGAACGATAATTCCTCAGGTAGTGCCACCAAGGTTCTCGCTGGACACTTCATGTATTTCGCGTGAGCGCCATGGCCGGTTGCACCGTAAACCTCTTTCACGCCATCAACGCAAAGTTGCATCCAGCCGGTCGAGCAGTGTTCGCAGTGCCCACAACCTCGGTAGTGGTGCTGCATCACGCGCATACCTTCGTAAGCGACTTCTTTCGGTACACCTTCACCAACGGCAGCAACAACTCCACAAGGTTCGTGCCCTGCGATGATTGGGCCGTCGAGATCGCCTAGACCGAGAGACGATGCACCTCCCTCAGCGCGATAAAACTTCAAGTCACTACCACACATACCTGACGCTTTAATTTCCAACACGACCTCACCTGGACCAGGAGTTGGGTCTGCAAATTCCATAATTTCCAGTTGTCGGCTACCGGGGAAAACAATACCTTTCATCTCAACTCTCCCTAAAGATTTTTATTTTTATTTCAAAACGAATGGGTTGCCGGTTTTGGCCCCAGTGTTGATCCAAACACTCTTCGTTTGTAAGTACTGATAAATTGCTTCGATACCACTTTCGCGACCAATGCCCGAATCTTTGTATCCACCAAATGGAGACATGTAGCTAACCGCTCTGTAGGTATTGACCCAAACGGTTCCCGCCTGAATTTTTTCAGACATTCGAATGGCTCGGCCAATATCACTCGTCCATACGCCTGAACCTAATCCGAAGCGAATGTCATTTGCAATTCGTGAAGCCTCATCCTCGTCTTTAAATTTAATGACGGACAATACCGGGCCAAATACTTCTTCCTGCGCGATTCGCATATCGTTTGTGACACCCGTAAAAACGGTTGGCTCGACGAACCAGCCATCACCACACTCTGGTCGCGTGGCGGGCCCACCACCAAGCGCTAAATTCGCACCCTCAGTTTTTGCGATATCGATATAACTAAGAATCTTGTCGTACTGTGGTCGAGTGGTAACAGGTCCAACCTGAGTTTCCATACTCATTGGATTTCCCATTTTTGCGGTCTTGGCGAGCGCTAACAGTCGATCCATAAATTCGTCGTGAATGCTTTCTTGGAGTAACAGACGTGATCCAGCAATACAAGTCTGACCGGTAGCAGCAAAAATTCCAGAAACTGCACCATTCACCGCATCCTCTAAGTTAGCGTCATCGAACACGATATTCGGTGACTTTCCGCCGAGCTCAAGTGTGACCCGCTTAAACGTTTTTGCTGCCACTTCGTTAATTGCTCGGCCGGTGGCGTCTGAACCAGTAAACGCAACTTTTCTAACCAGTGGATGCGATGTGAGTGGCGCCCCTACGTCTTTCCCAAATCCGGTCACTACGTTCACTACCCCCTTCGGAAAACCTGCCTCCTCGACTAACTTCACAAACTCCAACGTAGAGGCTGACGTAAATTCGGATGGTTTAATCACAACGGTACAGCCAGCCGCAAGCGCAGGGGCGAGTTTCCATGCGAGCAGCAGTAACGGTGAATTCCAAGCGGTAATAGCGGCAACAACGCCGATCGGTTCATGACGCGTAAAGTTGAAGTAACCTTTTTTGTCCAGCGGAATAACCGACCCCTCGATTTTGTCAGCTAGGCCACCAAAGTAGTAATACCACTGTGGGACGTAATTGACCTGTCCCTGCATTTCAGCAATAAGTTTTCCGTTATCCTGAACTTCCATTTCCGCGAGTTTCTTCGCGTCTCTTGCGATTAGGTCACCCAATCTGTGAACCAACATTCCACGTTGACTCGCGGTCAGCTCCGCCCAGTCACCAGAGGTGAAAGCTCGGTGCGCAGCTTTGACCGCTCTATCAACGTCCTCTGGGCCACCCTCAGCAACTTGCGACCATACCTTTCCTGTGAATGGGTAGTAGCTATCAAAGTATTTTCCTGATGCTGCCTCAACAAACTCTCCATCGATATACATCTTGAACTTCTGCATCGAACTCTCCATTTATAAAATTAGTAGTGTTTTAGCGAACACCCATTTGTTTTTCTTTATTTCTTACCAAAGCACTTATCGCAGTGTTAAAAGGTGCCTCGACTCCAACACTTTTTCCTGCGACTGGTATCGCTCCATTGATCGCATCGATTTCGGACATTCTGCCAGCCATATGATCCAAGAGCATCGAAGGGCGCGCCTTCGGGATCTTAGATCCGAAATTTTGTACGTAAGCCACCGGATCATCGATTCGCACATTAATCTTTTTCGCAATAGCTACGTTGTAGGCTTCTATTGCGCAGTTGGATGCGCAAAGCCAGGCATCCTGGTCGTTCATTACTTCCTCAATTGTGAGGTTGGTCATCGTGCAAGTTCCGGAAAAACAAACATTACAAATAAGTTTTTCCCAAATAAGTTGGTCAATGTCATCAAAACATTCAACTTTAAATCCACCAGATTCCCAGACTGACGCAATTAACTTCAATCGATCCGATATGGGTCCAGAGAACTCTCCAAGTCGCACGAGTTCCCACCCATTGTGGTGTGCATAGCCCGGTTCTTTAATCGAGGCTCCAAAACCTCCGACGACACCTACCAAGACTTTATCTTGTCCCAAAATGTCAGCAGCAACATTCGGCCCACCCAGTCCATTTTGTATCGATAGTACGTGGGTGTTTTCTCCAACAATCGCTTGCGCAGATCTTGCTGCTTTATCAACATGCATCGCTTTGGTCGCGATGATGACCAGATCACAAACCCCCGCATCTTCTGCTTTTGTGGAGGCATTAATTTTTGTAACTCTCGAGCCAGACGCCCCTTCAAGCCGTAAACCATTTTTTCTGATGGCGTTGACGTGATCTTCCCAAGAGTCAATCGCCCAAACTTCGTGCCCCGCATCCCCAAGAAGTGCAGCGTAAACACTCCCCATAGCTCCACAGCCAACAATTGCTACTTTCATTTTTCCCTCGATGTATTTTTACTCTTTATGTCGTGCCCTACGTAAGGGCGTGGTTCCTACGTATTTTTTGTGTAGATCTCTACGCAGTTCCCCTCAGGGTCAAAAACTTGAAAGGATGAAAATTCAGGACCGACTTTGAGGGGTCGATCGAACCGTGATCTCCAGTCTTCCAGTGCGACCATGTTTGGTACCCTGAAGCCGATATGGAGCACATCGGGTCGGTTTATAGGTTCCCCTTCTTGGAATGCAATGAGTACGCCAGGGCCTCGTACAACGTGTTTTTCTGCCGTTAAATCAAATGTATCGGCATACCACTTGGCTAAATCATTGGGACTTTTTGAAGGCACGTTTACGTGCTCTAGGCAAAAATCAGACACTTTCATTTCCTGTTTGGTTAACGTTTAATTCGATTAAGCCTTGCGCGCTTTTGGGGCACTCAACTTACGTATTTCTGCGCTACTTTCTCAAGTTGATAATGTTACAACGAACCGCACAATATTGCCGAAAAACTCCTGTTCGTTTTGCTCTGTGTAACTCTTTGAAAGTTTCTCTGATACGACCTAGTCGAATCGTGGTTGTCTCTTTTCAAGAAATGCTACGACCGCTTCCTCGTGAGCGGGCATCTTTTGGGCAATGGCTTGTAAGTTCGCGGATAGTTCTAGAAGGCTTTCCAAGTCCAATTTCTGCCCTTCGCGCAACAGTCGTTTCGTCATCCTGAGAACTGCCCCGGGATTTTTGGATATTTCTTGCGCTAGTTTTATCGTACTTGGCATTAGCGCTCCTGCTTCCACTACCGAAGAGACTAGACCGATGCGTAGCGCCTCTTCAGCGTTAATTTGTGCGCCAGTAAAACTTAGCTCCGATGCTTTTGACATACCCACTACTCTTGGTAAAAACCATGCGCCTCCATCGCCTGGGATGATGCCAACCTTGATAAAACTTTCAGCGAAGATCGCTTGCTCTGATGCGATTCGTATATCGCACATGCAAGATAGGTCACAGCCTGCACCAATCGCTGGACCATTTACAGCCGCAATTGTTGGAATCTCCAGTCGATACAGTGCCAATGGTATACGTTGTATCCCCTCGCGATAACTCCGCCTGATCTCGTCAGATGAAAGATCGTCATCAATAATTTTTTTCATATCTTTCAGATTCCCGCCGGCAGAGAATGCCGAACCAGCCCCCGTGATAATTGCGACTTTTATTTGCTTATTTTTGTTGATCATGTCGCAAGCAGATACGAATTCATCTGCTGCACTGTTTCCAGTTAAGGCGTTTCGCGTTTCAGGTTCGTTCATTGTTAGAGTAACAATCGATCCATCAATCTGAGTATCAAGAAATTTAGCCATAGCGTTAAGTATTTAATTGTTATTTTGAGATGAATGAGTTTAGAGATTAGTGGTAATAAACTCAGAGAAGTTTTTAGTTTGACCTCCAAGCAGATATTTTCCAATCCGTTTATTCCAAAAGCTCTCTGATCCAAAATCAGTTTTCCAATCAATGAGTGCGCGGGTAAATCGTTGAAGTGAGTATTCTTCGGTGATGCCAATTGCACCGTGAACCGCATGTGCGATCTTCAATGACTTTTCGGCAGCTTGACTAGTTCGTGCCTTCGCGACGCCAGAGAGGAGGGGGTGTGGAACCTCGAGACTTTCCATACAAGCGTATTGCGTTATCGCGTTCGCCGCAGATATCTCCTCCGCCATCACGCTGAGTTGTTGCTGAATGGCTTGAAACTTAGAAATTTGTTTCCCAAATTGAGATCGTTGCTTCGAGTATTCCAGGGTAATTTCAAGAATTCTATTTAGCGACCCCGTCATCGTGCACGCGGTTACCAGCGCGGCCGCCTCTAACCAGGGATACGAAAAATCTATTTTCTCTCCGAAACTATGAGGGTTCGACCAAGTAAGATTTCTGTGGCTGCTGCTCGGTAGCGACAGATCCTCTTGATCGGCATCGTTCTTCGGAAGGAGCCGGGGTGACCAAGTTGGATCGAGCGGGTCAATCACGACAAAATATTCCGCACTACTTCCAAATGCAGCGCTTCTGCATCGAAGGGTGTTCTCGTCGGAGTCGACGGATCGTAACGCTATTGATATCGGAAGATTTTTTGTTTCGCTAGTCAATTTTTTTTCGATTAAACCAGAAATGAGCATTGACAAGCCAAGAGGAATTTCTGGTGCGTTAGCTCCAGATTCTACCCAGAACGCTTGCATGTCGGGAATCGCTAATCCCGCCCCCCCAGCGTTCTCGTTAGCCATGATTCCAAGGAATCCAGAATCAACAATTTTCTGCCACGCAGTTGAACCATTTTCCCCGTCAGTTGTGGACGTAAAGGGGTGACTAGATAAGCTCTCAAGTAGATCGCTAAAACCTTCAAGTAATGCTTTATTGTCGTTCATCGCAACCCCAATCCACGCGCGATCATGCCTCTGAGGATTTCCCGTGTCCCTCCTCTCAGCGAGTATGTGGGACTAATCTGCATACCATAGGCCAGTGCTGAGAGAAGCTCTTGCGATACCACGCTCTCGGGATTCGTGGCCAAATTCTCGGCAAGCGCGTGAGGAATCATTTGCTCTAGCTCGGTGCCGAGGTCTTTGACAATCGCGGACTCAATTACGGGTTCTTCGCCTTCTTCAATTTTTGCGACCACTGAAAGTGACATCGCTCTGAGCGTGATGAGCTCCGTCAGTATTTTTCCGGCAAGTACTGGCGCATCACTCGTTAATGCAGTATCTCGGGAGTGTTGGATCCATGCATCAAAGAGAGTTATCGAAGAATAAATGCGTTCTGGCCCGCTTCTTTCGAATGCGAGCTCACTTATAACTTGCTGCCAACCTGCTCCCTCTTTTCCAACAAGGCAATTGTCAGGCAAGAAAACCTCATTGAAAAAAACTTCATTAAAGTGGTGGTCACCCGTTAAATCACGGATCTTTCGAATATCGATCCCAGGTTGTTTTAGATCAACAATAAATTGTGATAATCCTTCGTGACGATCCTCTGCTGTACCGCTCGTACGCACGAGAATGATCATAAAGTCGCAAAGATGCGCGTTCGTTGTCCAAATTTTCTGTCCAGATAAACTCCAACCCCCATCAATTTTCGTGGCCCGCGTACGTACACTTGCCAAATCAGAACCGGAATTTGGTTCACTCATCCCGATACAGAAAAACGCATCGGCGCTACAGATTTTTGGTAAGTAAAACGATTTTTGTTCCTCGGTACCATATTTCAAGATGAGTGGTGCGCTCTGTCGGTCGGCTATCCAGTGCGCTCCAACGGGCATTCCATTTAGGAGGAGTTCCTCTATAACCGTGAATCTCGAGAAACCATCTTTTCCTTGTCCGCCAAATTTCTTCGGAACGGTCAGTCCAATAAAACCTTTTTTAGCAAGAGCCTTGCTGAACTCTCGGTCAAATCCCATCCAGGATTTTGCTTTTTGAATTTCCGTTAGTTTTGGTTTGTACGATCTCAGGAAAGTTTGTACATCCTCACGTAAAGCCCGCGTGCTCTTTGGTAGCGGTTTCGCTTCAAAATTTGTTACAGCCGTCATCATTAAATAATTTTTTTATCTCGGAGCTCTGCAACCCTGCCCTTGCTAAGACCACAAATTGATGAGAGCACTTCCTCCGTGTGCTCCCCGAGGGAGGGGGGCGGCAAGTCATAACGCACAGGGGTTTTCGATAACTTGATTGGGTTACCTACTAAATTTAAAGATCCAAATTCTTTATGATCAACTTTTATTGTCATACCGCGATCTTGAATTTGTTCATGGGTGAACACGGAATCTAAATCGTTGATTGGGCCACACGGAACTCCGAGTGATTCGAGTTTTTCTACCCAAACGGAGCTTGTATCTTGCACCGTAATCTCTTCAATTAAGGATTCGATAGCTGCGCGGTGTTTTACTCTTGCTGCATTTGTAGAAAATTTTTCATCGCTGAGATCAATCGACCCTAAACACTTCGCAAGTTTCGCAAATTGCGCATCGTTCCCAATGGCAATGATGATGAAACCATCTTTCGTTTTAAAGTCGCGGTATGGAACGACGTTCGGATGGGCGTTGCCAAGCCGTGTTGGGACGGTGTTGCCGTAAAAGTAATTCATCGCTTGGTTCGCAAGGACGCTGACTTGTACATCCAGTAGAGATAAATCGATGTGCTGTCCCTCACCCGCACGATCTCGATGGCGGAGTGCGGCGAGTATCGATGTTGAAGCATACATGCCGGTTAAAATATCGGCGAGA